>CAKZYL010000196.1 GCA_937884705.1 uncultured Roseovarius sp.
CGCTCGATGATGAACCTCGCTATGATCGGCGCCTTGGGCAAGATGCACGAGTGGGAGATCCACTGTCGCGGGGCGCTTAACAATGGGGTCAGCAAGGAAGAGATCCGAGCCATCATCCACGTGGTGGCGATTTATTGCGGCGTGCCGCAGGGGCTTGAGTGTTTTCGCGCGGCAAAAAAGGTGTTTGATGAGAGAGGGATCTGAGGGCCCGCTCGTCGCTCCCTTTCGGGCGCGCCTCGCTTTTGCTGATGAAGCCCTTTAGAACCGGGATGCGTGTGACGGAAGGATTGATCTCACATGTCCAAACCCTGCATCATTTGCGTGGCCATCACGGGATCCGTGCCGCAAAAGTCTGACAATGCGGCCGTGCCGATCACAGTGGGCGAACAGATTGAGGCCACACATGCCGCCTTTGAGGCCGGAGCGAGCATTGCGCATTGCCATGTTCGCCAGGATGACGGCACGCCCACTTCGGATCCTGAACGCTTTGCCCGACTGAAAGACGGGATCGAAGCGCATTGTCCTGGCATGATCGTGCAATTGTCGACAGGTGGCCGGTCTGGCGCGGGCAAAGAGCGCGGTGGCATGCTGGGGTTGCGGCCTGATATGGCGTCTTTGTCGGTCGGCTCCAACAATTTCCCCACCCGGGTCTATGAAAATCCGCCTGATTTGGTGGCGTGGTTGGCCTCGGAGATGCGGACCTATGAGGTTGTCCCCGAGATTGAGGCTTTCGATCTCTCGCATATATTGCGCGCGATTGAGATGCATGCGGCTGGCGTGCTATACGGTCAGCTCTATGTTCAGTTCGTCATGGGCGTAAAGAATGCCATGCCAGCAGATCGCGCTGTCTTTGATTTTTATGTCGATCAGATGAACACCCGCGCGCCGGAGGCTGAGTGGTGCGCGGCGGGCATCGGCGCCGCACAGATCGTGGTGAACGAATGGGCGATCGCGGCTGGTGGGCACACCCGCACCGGTCTTGAGGACAATGTGCGCCTTGATAAACACAGGCTCGCGCCGTCCAATGCGGCCTTAGTGGAGCGTGCTGCGGCCTTGTGTGAAAAGTATGAGCGGCCCGTTGCGACAAGCCAAGAGGCACGGGTCATCCTTGGTTTGCGGCCTGTTCAGTGAGCTGGGACTGGCATCTCGGCATCACCGGTGACGCCACGACACGCGCGCGGCTTTCTCCAGAACGTCAGATTGAGGATTTGCTGAAGGTAGAGGCCGCATTTGCCCGTGCCATGGGCGATGTGGGAGCTGTTCCCGCTGACCTGTCTGCCGCGGCCGCGGTTGCGATTGAAGCGGCCGATTTGGATGCGGATGTTTTATGCCAAGATGCGGCCCTGGACGGCATGCCGGTGCCCGGAATGGTGCGGCAATTGAAAAAAGTCCTCAACCCAGCCCTGCATCCGGCTTTGCATGCGGGGCTGACATCGCAAGATGTGATGGATACCGCTTTGATGCTCGCCGTGAAAGATTATCTTGATTGCATTGAGGCGCGCCTGAAGGGGGTCATTGATCGGCTCGATGAGCTATCTGAAACTGCAGGGGCGCAACCCATAATGGGTCGCACGCGCATGCAAGCGGCTTTGCCGATCACGCTCGATCATCGTTTGCAGGCGTGGCGAGCGCCACTTGCCCTCCAGATGGACAGTTTACCTGCGCTCAGACGCCGGGTCTTGGTGATACAAATGGGTGGACCTGTTGGCACGGCGGAGAGCTTTGTCGCGCCAGTTGGGCCGCTGCGAGACGCGTTTGCCGACAGATTGGATCTGGCTTCAGCTCTCCCTTGGCATACGGATCGCAGCCGTATCATGGAACTTGGCGCCTGGGTGACACGCGTGACAGGCGGTTTGGCCAAAATCGGCCATGACGTGGCACTTATGGCGCAACAGGGGGTGGATGAAATCAACTTGGCGGCAGGTGGGCGATCCTCGGCCATGGCGCATAAATCAAATCCGGTGAAAGCGGAGATTTTGGTGGCGCTTGGACGTGATACAAGCGTTCAGTTAGGGGCCTTGCATTTGGCCCAAGAACACGAGTTGGAGCGGTCGGGCACCGCTTGGGCGTTGGAATGGATGGTGTTGCCGCGGATCATGGAGGCGGGGGGCGGTGCACTTTTGCGGGCACAAGATCTGCTGAACGACCTCTCATTTCCACTGCAAGACACCCGTCTCTAGGTCTCATTACCCGTCGTAAAAGAGCGGCGTTCGGCGGCGAATCTAGGCAGTTCGAGTGAGGCGAATATGCGACAGTGGTTGACAGATTTCAGACCATGCAGGGCGCGTGCGACGGATTCGAGATACATCCGTCCACGGTCGCTAAGCGCTTTAAAAGCTGACGTTTCCTCAGCAAACTAGGGCTGAACATGCAATGTGGGTCTGGAACTGTGTGATTATTACGTCACAACGCCAGCAACATCGGCGCAAGCGCAGGAGGCTGCGTTGACCTACCCGCCGATTTCGACCATTCCATGATCAAGCCGTATCGGTGCATTGGTGCGGTGGACTAACCTTATCCTGCTTGATTAGGAGGGATAACCTTGAAAAAGCAACTTCTCTGCACCAGCGCGATCGCCCTTGGCTTCGCAGCTGCGCCCGCGGCAGCCCAGGATTGGAACCTGGACTGGGGTGGGTTCTTTAACTCGCACGTTGCGATCGGCGATATCAGCGGTTCCGGTATTCCGGCAGGCGTTGATCCCGAGGGCGACGGCATCGATCTCCACACAACCGGTGAAATCATCTTCACACCGAGCGTGACTCTGGACAACGGTCTGACTTTCGGTATCAACGTTCAGTTCGAAGCTCAGAACAGCGGTGCTGGTGAGATCGACGAATCTTATGCGACCATCAGTTCGGACACGTTTGGTCAGCTGGATATCGGTGGTGAAAACTCCGCCGGTTACAAGCTGATGACAGGTGCGCCTGAAGTCACATCTATGTTCGTCAACTCGCCTTCGACGTCTGCATTTGTTCCGTTTACTGGAACAGGTACAGCTTCTGGTTTCCGTCAGGCTGCAATCTCCAGCTTTACGGAAGTTGCGGGCAACAACGACGTTCAGCGTATCACGTACTACACACCTGACTTCAACGGTCTGACAATCGGTGTTTCGTATGCGCCTGAAACCACAACGAACGCTACAAGCAGCTTCTCCGTAGATAAGAACGCTGTTCTTTCTGACGTGTTCGACATCGGTGTTAACTACTCCGGTTCCTTCGGAACAACAGATGTTACACTGGCTGCTCGTTATGGTCAGGGTGACGCACCTGTTGGACTTCAGGACCCAGAAACTTGGGGTATCGGTGCATCCTTTACCTTCAGCAGCATCACCGTTGGTGGTAGCTACGCCGAGAACGACAACTTCAGCGCCGTAGGTATCGGCGACCAGGAAGGTTGGAGCTTCGGTGTTGTGTATGACGCAGCTGGTCCTTGGGCCTTCGAAGCCCTGACATACCAGGGTGAAGTCAGCGGCTTCACAGGCGCTGTAGGTGGCGATCTCGACCGTGAGGTCTACAAGATCGGTGCAAGCCGTACTCTTGGGCCGGGCGTCGACTGGGACATCTACCTGTTCTACGAAGAGCGTGACATTGCAACCACAGTTGGTACCGACGTTGAAGGTACTGTACTGGGTACAGCGATCAACCTGAGCTTCTGATCTATCAGAATACTTAGGGGTGGCGGGTGCGAAAGCTCCCGCCACTTTTTTATGGGATGGCTTTCTGTGGTACCGGGGTAGCCATGAAAAACAGCATCATTTGGTTGGCATCCTATCCGAAGTCCGGGAACACTTGGACGCGGATATTTCTTGCGAATTATCTGGTAAACAGCGATCAACCGGTGCCGATCAATCAAGTCCACCGATTTGGTATGGGCGACTCTATTACGAAAACCTACGCGATGGTTGCTCGCGGTCCGTTTGATCTGCAAAATCATGATGTTGTCCTGAAGCTCAGGGAAGGCGTGCTGCGGGGGATCGTTTCCAACAACGCCGATGTGAACTTTGTGAAAACGCACAATATTCGGTCCAGCGCGTTTGGGGTCGATCTGATCCCGCCAAGGTTTACAAGGTCCGCCGTCTATATCGTGCGCAACCCTTTGGATGTTATTGTGTCCTACTCCCGTCATTTTGGGAAAACCCATTCGGAAACCGTTCAAGCCATGTCGAGGAAAGACAATGTTACCGTGTCCGATCAATCCACGGTGTTTCAGTATCTTGGATCTTGGTCACAGCACGTGAACAGCTGGACAAAGAACACACTCTTCCCCACCTTGGTCCTGCGATATGAGGATTTACAAACCAAGCCTGAAGATTCTTTTTCTTCTCTTCTCAAACACATAGGCGTTCCAGTTGATGCAAAGCGATTGGACAAAGCGATCCGCTTTTCTTCTTTCGACGTGTTGTCCAAGCAGGAAAGCGAAGGTGGATTTGCCGAAGCTTCGCCAAAAAATGAAAAGTTCTTTTCCAAAGGAAAGTCTGGGCAGTGGGTCACGGATTTGGAGAAGGAGCTTGTCGAACAAACGCGCAAACATCATGAGAGCGTCATGAAGAAATACGGATATCTCGATGGCTGATAAGCGAGGAATTGTCTGGCTCGCATCATATCCGAAATCCGGCAACACGTGGACGCGTATCTTTCTGGCGAATTATCTTGTGAACGGGGACAAGCCTGTTCCGATCAATCAGGCGCATCGCTTCGCCATGGGCGACAGTGTTGCTAAGACCTATGCGATGGCGGCGCAGACGTCCATTAACACGGGAGATTTGGATCAGGTCCTGGATCTGCGGGGCAGGGTTTTGCGTGGGATTGTGGCAAATGGTGCAGACGTGAACTTCGTAAAAACCCATAATTTTCAAGGCTCTATGACGGGTCGCTTGCTCATTCCCAAAGAGCTGACACGGTCGGCCGTGTACATTGTGCGCAATCCGCTTGATGTGGTTGTGTCTTACGCGCGCCATTTCGGCCTTACCCATAAACAGGCTGCGGCGGCCTTGTCGAATGTCAGCAATTGGATTGCGCCCACGGGGGATACGGTCGGCCAATTTCTGGGACGTTGGGACCAACATGTAAAAAGCTGGACTGTGCCTGCAGACTATCCGCAGCTCATCTTACGGTACGAGGATCTTTTGACCGATCCGGTACAGCATTTCGCCAATCTGCTCACCCATATCGGGATCCCGATTGACCAACTGCGCCTGAAAAAGGCGATAGAGTTCTCTAGCTTTAAAGAGCTGTCTCAGCAGGAGGAAAAGGGCGGGTTTGAAGAGAAATCTCAGTTCACCAAAGCCTTTTTTGGAAAAGGCCAAGCGGCTCAGTGGAAAAGCGCTCTTTCGCCTGAACTGGTGATGCAAATTCGGGCTGATCACGGTAAAACGATGGAAAAGTTCGGATATCTCGATGAGTGATCTCAGACGCATCATATGGCTAGCGTCCTATCCTAAGTCTGGCAACACTTGGATGCGGTCGCTTTTGGCCAATTACTTTATGCCGCCGGGGCAAGCCCCTGACATCAACAACTTGCGCCGTTTCACAACCGCAGACGTGCGCCAGGACTTTTTTGACAAAGCAAACGGCGGCCCGTTCAACTCTCCAAATGTGGCGGATTGGCTGAGGGTTCGGCCCAAGGCGCTGGCGCTGATTGCGGGGTCAAAACCGGGCACGCATTTTGTCAAAACGCACTGTCAGGCTGTGCGGTATGAAGGGCAGGATTTGATACCGCCTCAATTGACGGCTGGTGCAATTTACATGCTGCGCAATCCGTTTGATCTGGCGCCATCTTTTGCCCGGCATCAAAGTGCGGATATCGACACCGCGATCGAACGCATGTGCAATCCAGACGCCATGATGGGAACAGATACCGGGATACGCGATGCGCTTGGCCGCTGGGATGATCACATTCGCAGCTGGATTGAGGCCCCTGGTTTGCCCCGGCACGTCGTGCGATACGAAGACATGCTCACCCAAGCCCCGAAGACAGTGCGCGGATTGCTGAAGTTCCTCAGTGTTGAGCCCAACAGTGCAAAATTGGCCAAGGCGATAAAGGCCACCAGTTTCAAAAATCTCAAAAAGCAGGAAGAGGAACTTGGCTTCACAGAGCGGCCGGACGGGATGAAAACGTTCTTCGCAAAGGGACAAGCGGGCGTTTGGCGAGATGAATTGACGGCAGAGCAAGTGGCGCGGATCCGGGAGGCGTTTCTGCCGACTCTTGAGAAGTGGTACCCGGAACTCCTTGAAGAAACGAAAGACTTTGCGAAAGCCGGTTGAGGCGAGGCGGCCTTCGCAACGTACCATCTACTCACGGATCACAGTGTCAGCAGGTCTGAGAAAGTTGTTTGGGTCTGCGTAGTGATGGACAATCTTCCAGGTATCGTCCTCAAAACGAAACAGCGAAGTGGCACACAGTGAAATCGTAGAGATGTCATCACTGCTGCCAATATTGACCTGACCGCGCTCGGCCTCTACTACGATCGTTAACCCATTGGATGCGTTTGCAAACTT
>CAKZYL010000197.1 GCA_937884705.1 uncultured Roseovarius sp.
AAGGCGAAACGTCTCGCCTGACTGGCGTAGCGTTCCCGTTACGAGGTACCGGGCATTCAGCGCCTGCGCGGCGTCGTGGGCCGTCACATCCGGCACTGTGCGGGCGGAGTTACGTGCAATCACGAGAAGATCCCGAAACCGGGCTAGCTCTGTGGAGAGGTCTTCTGCGATCCCATCGGCAAGCCATTCAATTTCTTCCGCCTGGCCGATCACGTCAAAGCGCAAAACAGCGATAGAGGCGGTCTCGGCTCCGGAATTATCCTCCAGCTCAGCGCCAAAACGTAGCCCGCGCCTTGGTACCGTTTGGACAACATCAGGCCCCAGAACCCGACGTAGCGCGGCAAGCTGCACGTTTAGATTGCTCTGATCCAGCACAGCATCCCCCCAGACGCCCCGAAAGACTTCGGCGCGGCTCACAATGCGGTCGCGATTGGTGATGAGGTAAAGAAGAAGGTCAAAAGCTCGTCCTCCAAGCGGCAAGGTCTCCTTTCCCCGGCGAAGACTGCGCGTGCCTTCATCCAGCGTCACGCCTAAAAAATGGTATTGGCTCTCACTCACTTGGCCAGTGCGCTCTGGCTCAACCCTCACATTCACATTCCAATCCCCCAATCGTTGCATAGCCTAGGAATTTGCGTGCGCTCTGTCGATCTCCAAACGCGGAACCCCGAATTAATGGGTTTTCCTCTTTCTTAATTCCGTTTCGCGGCGGGTGCTGCCTTAGGCTTGAGCCAACACGGCACAAACGCGGAGAATGACGACTATGGCCCAACGCAACCTTCTGATCGGCACCTGGACGCTGGAGAGCTGGTTTAATCAGGCCGATGACGGCACCCGCGCATATCCGTTTGGCCAAAATCCCCAGGGCTCTATAAGCGACTCCAATGACGGTTTTGTCTTCGTTCACATGGCCAAAGCCAAGCCTGCCGCCTTCGCCGCGCCAAACGACCCATTCGGTGGAAGCGAGGCCGAAGACTCTGCGGCTTTCAAATCCCATCTCACCTCTGCGGGCACATATAAACACCGCGGCGATCAGGTGGTCCATTCCGTCACCCAGTCTTTTTGCCCGTACTGGGTTGGGACGGAACAAGTCCGCGACGTAGAATTCGACGGCGATCTACTGCGCCTGAGTGCCAAACGCATCACGATTGCGGGCCAAGTTGTCGATGCGTTCTTGGAATGGCGCCGGGCCGCCGCCTGACCCATAAGACCCGCAACCCAGACAGGAGAGACAAATGAACTTCAAAGACAAACTCGCTGATCCGGCGCGGATGATTAGCGGCCATGTTGCAGTTATTCCATCCGCTGTAACGGCCCAGGCAATGTCCGTTTCGGGGGCGGATTTTCTGGTCTTTGATTGCGAACATGGACCAGTAGGCCCCGAGAGCCTTCACGCCATGATTGCGGCCACCCAAGGCACGGGCTGTGCGCCGCTCGTGCGTATCCCCTCGATTGATGAGAATGAGGTCAAAAGAGCCCTTGATGCAGGAGCCGAAGGGATCTGTTTTCCTCTTGCGCGAAGCGTTGCCGATGCCGAACGCGCAGTGGCCAGCCTCCGATATCCACCCCATGGCACTAGGGGCTGGGGGCCATTTGTGGCCCATTCGCGCTGGAACATGGGGCTTTTTGACTATCTGCCTGGACCTGGCACCAAGACTGTTTGCATGCTGCTGATCGAGACGATCGGCGCCCTCGAGAACATCGAAGACATCTGCGCGGTTGAGGGGGTGGATTGTATGGTCCTCGCGCCTTTTGATTTGTCTACGGAGCTTGGCGTGCCCGGGCAGCTCGACCACCCTTTGATGACTGAGGCCAATGCCCGAATTGAGGCAGCCGCGAAAAAGGCCGGCATGCCCCTGGGGGGCGTGGCCTTTACGCAAGAGCAAGCCCAGGACCTGAAGGCCAAAGGCTATCGGATCCTCGCGAATTTTGACGTGCTCATGCTGAAACGCGCGACAGCGCAGGTGGCAGAATGGGCACGCGCATGAGAGTGCAGGAATTCACCGGCTCTGAAGTGCACCGCAACATTCAGCGGCGCCTTCTGGCGCGCCACGCTGAAATCGCCGCAGACCCCGTACTCGGCAATGGAGGACGGGTCCTGAATGTGCTTGATCCGGAGGCCTTTGGCTGGGACCGTCTGGTCGCAGAGGTAGCGCAGGATCGCTTCGTCGCGCTTGCCGCAATGGATCGCGCGACAATCTATGACAAGATCCGCGCGGTCTTTGGAGGAGGGGTAGAGGTACCAAGCTGGGATGTTTTTCTGGGTGGCTCGGGCATCGTCGGTCAGCGCTGTACCACATTGACGGATGTGTTGCCTGATGGCTGGACCTTCAGCAGTTACGCTAAGCCCGATCCCACCACCATCGGCGCAGTTCAAGAGCTGAATTCCCTATGCGGCGTGGCGGCGATGCCCGCATGGTACATGCGCGGCTATGTTGTCCCGCAGATCACCACCTGCATCCAAATGGCTGAAGGCACGCTAGCGGCCTGCGCACTTGTCAGTGATCGCTACCATGTGGACGGCCCCCATTCTGGAACGGCCTTCCTAGGGTCCGTGTCTGTGTCACCCGATCACCGCGGGAAGGGGCTGGGAGTCGCTGTCACAGCACAAGCCTTGATCGATAGCGCGCACGCCTACGGATGGACCTATGTCCTGTCACAAGCCGCATCCGACAATGCGGCCTCCCGCGCGATGCTGGAAAGATGCGGCCTTATCCGCGATCCCACCCGCGTCACCGTCGCCATCAACGCCTCAGGTGCCGCCATCACACGGTAAGACCGAAGAGTTAAAGCAAACAGTTTGGAGGGAAAATGCCATACCAAGAGCTTTTCGGCGATCCGGGTCACAAAGCCCTGTTGGAGCGGGGCGAGGCCCTTTGGCGCGTGGTCCGAGACCATCCCCGCTATGCTTACTATGGGACGGTCGTGTCTCTCAGCGACCCCGGGAATGATACCGCAGACGTGGTGGCCAGTCTCGCGCGCATTCAGGGCTTGGGGATGTGTTTTTACCTTCCGAAGACCGAGGCCGCTTCGATCCGGCGCCAGCTCGACGGTGAGGGTTTTCGAACTGCGCAAAGTCTTTTTTGCAGTGGTGGAGAGGCCTCGTATCAGGCAAGCAGATCGCTTTTGGACAATGGATTGCCGCCGGAAGGCATAACCATTGAGCTGCTCCGCAAACGTTCGCCCGACACGCTGATAGAGGCGACCGTCGCGCTGTGCCAGGCCTGCGGGCTAAGCGCGATGCCCGGCGAGATCATGCGTGGCAGCGTGCTGCCGGGAATCAATCTGGTTGCAAGGGACGCTGCCGGTGCGCCTGTGGCGACGGCGGCGTCCTATGCAATGCACGCCCCCGGCACCCCGCGTGCCAAGGAGGCATTCTGGGGCGTTCTGGCCACGCGCGAAGACTATCGCGGGCGCGGTCTTGCAGGATGGCTCGGCGCCCGCGCGATCCAGCATATGTGGGAGTATGAAGGCATGCGGGGTTTCAATACTGGGATCAAAGAAGACAACGCCGCGTCCCTCGCAGCCTGCGCCAAGCTGGGCATTCGCCGATCAGACCTTGTCACTCTCTTCTGCTTTGATGATGCAACCCTCTCGGAGGGACCACGATACGGGCGTGCGCTCAATCCCGCCAACAGGACAACACAGCTATGACCATAACTGTAAAGCTCGTCTCAAGGCCCCACGAAATCGAACAGGTTCGCGCGCTCTGTCGCCAATGGCTGGACTGGCACTGGGACAATTACCCGGATGATTGGCCCACGGAAGGAAACCCGATGGACCGCTCGCGGTTTGGGAGTATTCTGGACAGCCTGAGCGAGCTTCACGCACGACCTGATGGAGGGATGTTTCTCGCCTCTCTGGATGGTCAACCGGTTGGATGCGTCATGTACAACAAAGCGGGCGACGGCGAGGCGGAGTTCAACCGGATGTTTGTAACAGAAGCAGGGCGTGGCCACGGGATTGGCCGCCTTTTGCTAGATCAAATGTTCGAGCAGATGATCAAAGATGGCTATCACAAGGTGATGTTCTCTTCAGCCATTTTTCTGACTTACGCGAAAGCGATGTACGAGGCGGCGGGCTTCAAAAGCACGCCACATCCCGCAGGCTTTCCTACGGAATGGAAACCATATGTCTATTTCATGGAACGCTCTCTCACCGCCTAGACCGCCAGCAAACGGCTTTCAACGCTCATCCAACAAGGAGACCCTACATGATCTTCAAAAAGCTCTACGTCGATGCGGCGGGCGAAAGCCATTGGGAAGACGTTACTGTAAGCCTCGAAGAGAAAACTTTCGCGCCGCCTGCGAAGGCCATTGAAATCTCAAAGCCCGAAACGGTCACGCAGACCATGTTCTTGCGCCTCAAGAAAGGATGGGATGAGCCCATTCACCCCACGCCTGTTGCGCAAAAACTGATCTGTATGGCTGGTGTCGTCCGCGTGACCGCCAGTGACGGAGAATTCAGAGACATTGGGCCGGGCGACGTCTGGCACATGGAAGATACGCACGGCAAAGGTCATCACACCGTCGTCACAAGCGAAGAGGATTTTCTGTCAGTGATCGTGCAATACTCATAATACAAACTGAGTTTGCCCAGATCGCAAATCGGCCACTCGAAATTGCTTTGATCACATACGGTTTGCCTTACGCTAGCTAACAGATTTTTTGCGAAAGCAGAGAGCATAAGCCTTGTCGGACGAATGATCGTGGCCCGCTTTGTTGTACATGGGGATTTCAACCAACTTTAGGGCTGCGATAGCGCCGCGCGCTTCGAGGTCGCGGATCACTGGCTCGAAGTCAGCCTCTAGGAAGAATGCCTTGTTGACACCAATAATAAAAAGCGCGTCAGGGCGGGCAATGTCGAGAAGACTTTCGAGTGCTTGTGGCCCTACATGTCCGGACGTGAACGTTCCCGCAGACACAACCGCGCCATAAGCGTTCTTGATGGGTCCAAGGTTGGCCATTAGATCGGCTTTGATCGTCCTCCGGTATAATGCTTTTCTGCGCGAGATCGCCAACATCTCTTCAGAGATATCAATGCCGTCAATCTGGTCTGGGCCTATGGCCATTGCCTGAGCAACCAAGCCAGTGCCGCAGCCGATATCAGCGATAGGCGCATGGTGTGAGCCAGCATGTTCCCAGTATAAATTTGCAATTGCATTGGGGTACTCCCAGCCCAAAGCGTGCGCAAATTCCGCGTCATAAGTCTCTGCAAATTCATCATAGTAGGCTTTGTTGTCCTGCGGTGTAGCAAGCTTATATGAGTTCTCGAGGAGTGTCTGCCCTTTGCTCTTTGGGATCATGTGATGCTCTTGGTTTCGCGTGCTTCCGGAAATCTTTGTTTGATCAACTCTTGAAAACTCTTGGGGTAACCGACGCCGATGCGTAGCCAAGCCTCAGCAAAACCAGGTGCCTGCATGTGGCGCGCAAGAGCATTCAAGTAAGCATCCCAAACCTCATCTTCCACCAACTCACGTTCATGTTGCATGTAGGCGGAATAGATCAATGAGAAATAGGTCCCGACTCCGCGGTCGTACTGATACTGCTCAACTTCGGTGAGTTCGGACGGGTTTGCGCCACCCTTGGTCATCAGCTCCGCGTTCTCAGCGAGAAGGCCAAAAACATCCCGCTCAAGCGTCATCAGTGACTGGACAGTCGCGCCCTCAATCGCACGGGCGTTGTGTCGGACTTCATAGATCAAAAAAATGATCGAGATAACGACCCCAATCGCTCCGGCAACAGAGGCGATGCCTTCGATTGCGGGCCAGTTCAAATTGCTAAGCACTTCTATTTAACTACCTGGTTTCAATCAATTCATCGTAGCTCGGATTAAGACAGCTTCGCCACCAATTTAAAGGTTCTTTTTGGGGCGACGAAATTCAAGCACAATGCAGCATCAGTGTCTTGGGGCTCAGCACCGACCAACTCCGTATACAGTACGGACATCCGCAACGAAATGGCGAGCGGCAGCACCGCTCGCCAAAATGGCTCACATGTCGATGCGTTCAGCGATGCTCAAGGCATCTTCGAGTTCGACGCCAAGATAACGCACTGTACTGTCGACCTTCGTGTGACCAAGCAGCAGTTGCACCGCGCGGAGGTTTCCTGTCTTGCGGTAAATCTCTGCGGCCTTTGTACGGCGAAGTGAATGCGTGCCATAACCACTTGGTTCAAGGCCGATTGCAGTCACCCAATCGCGGACAAGCCGACCATACTGGCGGGTGGAGATATGGGGGCGGTCATGGAACCGGCTTGGGAACATGAACTGACACGCGAACATCTCGGGTGATTTGACCCAAGCCAAGACAGTTTCGCGGGTGTTTTCCGTCAATTCGAACTGCACAGGCCGCTTAGTCTTGCTCTGGATCACCGAAACGCGTTCTCGCACGCGATCATCTTTCACTAGGTCAGACACGGTCAACTTGACGAGATCACAGCCGCGCAGCTTGCTATCTATTGCGACGTTGAACAAAGCAAGATCGCGCAGGTAACCCGCC
>CAKZYL010000198.1 GCA_937884705.1 uncultured Roseovarius sp.
AGTGGGTCACCAATGATTGGGACAGCATCATCCCCAACCTGGTGAGCGGCAACTACGATGTGATCATCGCGGGCATGTCCATCACCGACGAACGTGATGAAGTCATCGATTTCACCCAGAACTACACGCCGCCGGATCCGTCCGCATTCTTGGCAACCGATGCGGGTCTGGATGTGACCAGTGGCGTGATCGCAGCGCAATCCAGCACGATTCAGGCGGCCTTCATCGCCGAACAGGGATGGACTCTGGTTGAGTTCCCTACGCCCGAAGAAACCGTGGCCGCTGTCCGCGCTGGTGAGGCGGATGCTGTTCTCGCCGACGAAGCTTTTCTAAAGACCTTTGCCGAAGAAGACGGCCTTGTCATTCTCGAGCGTAAAGAGGCTCTCGGCGGTGGTGTGGGCCTCGGCGTGCGCGAAACTGACGGTGAGCTGAAAGGCAAGCTCGATGCCGCTATTCAATCCATGAAGGATGATGGCAGCCTCAACGAGCTCATCACCAAGTGGGAAGTGTCGTCGACCTTCTGATAGCGATTGATCAAAGAATACTGAGGGGGGGCTGCGCTATGCGGCCCCTTTTTCTATGCTATGGGATAACTTTTCGGCAGATGGCGATCCTGAAAGAAAAGCAGCTTGATCTTGGGATTAAATCAGAAATGGACTCCGTTCTTTAATCGAAAGTCTTGTCGTTTCCCGGCAGTGGCCCGCGCCCTGAGGCCTGTGTATAACTCTGCTCAGCGCGTCTGCGTTTTGCGCGCTGGGCGGCGCTGCCAGATCCTGGCGTCGTAAATCACCTTCGCTGTCACCCCTACAACGATGATGCAAAGCGCCACTTTGCTCAAAGTCTCCATCGTGCCTTCAATCAGCAACGCATGCGCCGCAGTACCGGAAACGGTGATGGCGGCCAATCCCGTGTGCACCTTGCGCCATGTCGTCACGCGCAGCTTCAAACCGCGGCGCAATCCGGCCAAAAGCGCAGCCGCGAAAATGGCCCACATCGCAATCACGCCCCAGAGCGAAAACGGGGTGGGAGAGCGGAAGGTGAGGGCGTCGATCACATCCGGAGGGCTGGTGATCCAAAGCCCACCGACATGAAGCAGGACAGACAGCACAAGCGCCGTTCCCATAAAAACATGCAGCCTGCGCGCCTTGGCCAGTGATAGGTCAGGTAACAGGCCCGCCGCGAGCAGCGGTTGGACCAGCATCAGGCCAAGCCCAACGATACCTGCAAAACCGGCCGTGATGTAGACGGGTTCACGCCACTCCAAAAGCGGGCTTTGCGCCGCAGCGATAAGTGGCACCGCGACGCACGCAATGACCGCCGCCCAGATGAGCAGGCTGCGGAGCTTCGGCAATGCGCGTTACACCGGTTCCAGAACGAAATGCACCGCCAGCGTTTTGTCCGACGCGCTGGGCATGATCGGGCGTAGAAACACGGTTTTGAAATCGCCGCTGTCATAGGCCAGATGCCCATGGGGCTGCCCAAAGGCCGGCACAATCTGCGGCATCTCAAGGCGGAACGCGCCGTTCGCATCCGTCAGCGTCGCGCCGTGGCTGTGGGGCTCGCGCTCATGGCCTTCCGTAGTGTGCGCCCAGATCTGAATGCGTTGGCCTTCTAGTGGTGCCCCGTCGCCTGCGCGCCGGACAGTGCCCGTCATCCAAAAGCCGCCGCCGCCAATGCGATCAACGATCGGCGCGCCGGGCAGGTAATTGTTGGACCCGCCGCGCATGGTCGGCGTAGGCGCCACGCCTGCTGCCCGCGCGGGCACGGTCAGGCTCGTCACGGTTGCTGCGGCGCCAGTAGCCAAACCAGTGGCCAAAAGAGTGCGTCTTGTGATCAGGGATGTCATAGGGGCTCTCCTATCTCAGATGCTGGGGTCTTTATTCCATATATGCACTTGGCCGCGTTTTCCGACATGGCGGCAGCCAAAAAGGCGGTGTCTTGCCTGCCGCGCGCGCGTCATGACCGCCCATGCGGGGCATCAAAATCAATCACCGGGTTGATCGGCACAATGCGATGCGGGTTCACGCTGTCATGGCTCATATGGTAATGCCGCACGATATGGTCGAATTTGACCGTCTCCTTGATCCCAGGCCATTGATAAAGCTCGCGCAGATATCCCCACAGGTTGGGATAATCGATGATCCGCTTGCGATTGCATTTGAAATGCAGGTGATAGACCAGATCAAAGCGAATGAGCGTCGTGAAAAGCCGCCAATCAGCCTCGGTGATGCGATCGCCCATCAGGTATCGGCTCCCGCTCAGCCGCGCCTCCAGCCAATCCAGCGTGTCAAAAAGAGGATAAACAGAGGCGTCATACGCGGCTTGCGTGGTGGCAAAGCCTGACTTGTAAACGCCATTGTTCAACGTGTCATAGATGCGCGCATTCACCGGCTCAATCGCCTCGCGTAGGGCTTCGGGCCAGTAGTCATCGGTGTTGCCCGTGACCCCGTCAAACGCGCTGTTGAACATGCGAATGATCTCTGAGCTTTCATTGGAGACGACGCTCTCGCGCTCTTTGTCCCAAAGCACAGGCACTGTTACGCGGCCTGACACATCCGGGTCGCCTTTGACATAGATGTCCCGCAGAAACGGCAACCCATAGAGCGTGTCGCCCGTGGCCGCTTCACACTCCGCGTTAAACGTCCATCCATCCTCGCCCATATCCGGATGCACTGCTGAAAAGCTAATGTGGTCTTCCAACCCTTTGAGCGCGCGAAAAATCAACGCCCGGTGCGCCCAGGGGCAGGCGTATGAGACGTAAAGATGATATCGTCCGCTTTCGGCGGCAAACCCGTCCTCACCAGAGGGCCCCGCGCTGCCATCGGCGGTGATCCAGTTCCGGAATCCCGATGCGGCGCGTTTGAACGCACCGCCCGAGGATTTCGTGTCGTACCATCCGTCATGCCAAACCCCGTCGACCAACTGACCCATCGCAGTGCTCCTTTTCGTAACTCCCAGCTCAGATAGCCTTCCAAAACCTGTCAAACCACAGCCAAGCCCGCGCATCTGCCGTGCAGGCGTGCACATGTCGGATTTGAGACCCGCGCGGGCGGTTTTCGGATTGGCAATCCCGCCCCATGGATTCTATAGACGAGCACAGGACGATGCCCGGGTCACGGGCCGGACAGGTGGCTGAATGCGGGCTGACCCAAATCGGGGGCTTTGCTTCAGATCGTCAAAGCCTCCGAATGTGTGACCGTTTGAGAAACCTGAAGGGGGTTCAACATGCGATACTCAGTCTTCTTTTTACTGCTCGCGGCGCCGGCTTATGCGCATCCCGGTCATCTGGCCGAGGTGGCGGGCCACGGCCATTGGCTGGGCGCGGCCGCCATCGGTGCGGCCATCGCCATCGGCCTTGTGATCGGTCTCAAGGGCCGCAAAGCCCGCGAGGAAGAGGTGGCCGAGGACGAGAGCGAAGAGCCAGCCGAGGCCTGACGTTTCCCATGCGTCCCTACGAAAAGAACCCACAAGCGATCTATGCGGAGAGCTTTGCCACCGTGCGGCGAGAGGCGCGCCTTGATCGGTTCGGGCAGGGGCTTGAAGCGCTCGCGATCCGTGTGATCCACGCCTGCGGCATGGTCGAGGTGGCCGATCGTCTGGATTTTTCGCCCGCTGCGTTCGAGGCGGGGCAGGCGGCCCTGCAAAGAGGCGCGCCGGTCTTTTGTGATTGTGAGATGGTGGGCGCGGGGATCATCCGCCGCTACCTGCCCGCCGGGAACGACGTGATCGTCACCCTCAATGACCCAAGCGTTCCGGATCTCGCCTCCAAGATTGGCAATACCCGCTCAGCTGCGGCGGTGGAACTCTGGCAGGATCGTCTGGAAGGCGCTGTTGTGGCTATCGGCAATGCACCGACTGCGCTCTTTCACCT
>CAKZYL010000199.1 GCA_937884705.1 uncultured Roseovarius sp.
ACCCGCAGCTACCGCCCCTCGACGGCCAAAGACATCTACGATTTCACCCGCCTTGTCGACGCGCTCGACAACTACCACATGCTGGGCGCGACCGTGCTGGCCACCGACGTGCCTGACGATTTCGAACACGACATGACGCAAGTCTACGCCATGATGGCGGGGTCTGAGAAACCGGCTTGCATGTCCTTCCGCAAGCGCGAGCACATCAAGCCCGCACTGGAGATTTTCGATCTCGCTTCGGGCGGCGAAGGCAAGTTCCTCGAAAAGCCCTCTGTCATCTTCGGCGGCTGCCCCATCGTCTCGCCCCTGCGCTTCGGGCGGGAAAACCTCGAAACCCTGATGGACGCAAGCCGCCTGCGGCTAACCAGCGACATCGCCGTCGCCCCACAATCTGGAGCCACAGCCCCCGCGCCCATGGCCGGTATCCTCGCCCAAGTCGTTGCCGAAACGCTGGCCTGCGTGGCGGTCGTGAACCTCATCACGCCGGGTTGCCCGGTCTCCTTTGCCGCCTGGCCCTTCATCACCGACCTGCGCACCGGCTCCTTCACCGGCGGCAGCGGCGAGCAGGCGATCCTGGCTGCCGCCGCTGTGCAGATGGGCAATTTCTACGACCTGCCCAACTCTGTCGGGTGCGGCATGACCGATGCCAAGATCCCTGACGCGCAATACGGGTTTGAAAAGGCGCTGACCTACACGCTCGCCGCCCATGCCGGGGCCAATCGGCTTTGCGAAGTTGGCGGCATGATGGGCAGCCTCATGGGCTGTAGTTTCGAATCCATGGTGATCGACAATGACATCATCGGCGCCATCGCCCGTACGCTGCGCGGGATCGAGATCACCGATGACACGCTCTCGGTCGACACCATCCACGAATGCGCCACGGGCCCGGGCCACTATCTCGGCCACGGCCAGACGCTCGAAGTCATGGAAACTGAATATGTCTATCCCATGCTGATGAACCGCAGCCCCGTGGATCAGTGGCAGGCCGAAGGCTCCAAAGACCTCTTCGAGCACAGCCAGACCCGCACGCAAGAGATCCTGGCCGAGCATGTCCCCAATTACCTCAGCCGAGAGGCCGACGCGAAGATCAGGCTGCGCTTCCCCATCAAGCTCGAGGCCAAACACCTGTTCCGGCCGCGACCAGCGTGACGTCTGCGGCCACCCAAGCCTCGTCCTTCAAATCCATCGCCTCGATCCTGATGTGCGTTGGGTTTCTGGTGGCGGGCAACGGCCTCTTTCAAACGGTGTTTCCTCTTAGGGCAGATGCCGAAGGGTTCTCTGTCGTCCTGATCGGCACCCTCGGCACAGCCTATTTCGCGGGCTTTGCTATGGGATGTTTTTGGTGCCCGCGCATCATCCGCTCATCGGGTCACATTCAGGCCTTCGCGGGCGTCGCAGCCATCACAACGGCGCTGTCGCTCGCCTTCCCGATCCTGCCTGATCCATATGTCTGGGCCATCTTGCGGTTCCTGCACGGCATTGCCTTCGCTGCGCTCTTTGTCGTGATCGAAAGCTGGCTCAATGACCGATCAGATAATGACAACCGTGGCCGTGTCCTCTCGGCCTATATTATCGTCTCCAACATGCTGACCATCGCCGGTCAATTGATGATCAATCTCTACGCGGTAGAGGATGACCGCCCCTTTATCCTTGTCGCCATGCTCATTTGCCTCGCCATCGTGCCACTGACGCTGGTGCGCGTGGCCACGCCTACACCGATCACCACCGCCAAGATCGACATTCGCAGCCTCTATCACCTTTCACCCGTTGGCCTCATCGGATGCTTTCTGGTGGGCGCTGCCGAAGGAGCGTTTTGGTCTCTAGGCCCCGTCTTTGCGCAGCAACGAGATTTTGACGTGAGCGACGTGGCTTTCCTAATGGCCGCCTTTGTGCTTGGCGGTACATTATCGCAATGGCCGCTGGGATGGCTGAGCGACCGGGTCGATCGCCGCTACATCATCGCCGCCATCGCATTCGGGGGTGTCGGCACCGGGATCGTCATCGGATACATCGACCTCGCGGAAGATTGGGCGATCTTCGCCATCGCCGTGGCCCACGGCGCGATGATGGTGCCGCTTTATGCGATGTGCCTCTCGCACGCCAATGACTACGCCCCCAATTCGAAGATGGTCGAAGTCAGCAGCGGGCTCCTTTTGGCCTATTCCACCGGTGCCGCCCTGGGGCCTTTGGCGGCATCTTTGTTCATGGGGCCAGAGCGCAGCGGCGGCCTTTTTGCCTTCATCGCCTTGGTCTTGCTGGTGCTGGCCGTTTTCACAAGCATCCGGATCGCAAAACGCAATCGCGACTACACGGAGCGCGCCGAATTTGTGCCTGTTCCCAAAACCACAGCCGTGGTCTTTTCTTTGGAGGAAGATGATGAGCTGCCCGCCGATATTGGCACTGCAGAGCCTTCCCCAAACCTGCGTTAAATGTCTCAGGCGCCTCCAAGATGAAATCCATTTCGCAACCGATCACTCCGGTGTAGAAAAACGCTCAGGTACTGTGATCCATCCCCAGATCATGCTGCCTTTCTCGACATATTCTGACAAAAGGAAAGTTATGCATGGCACACATCGTTTCCGCTGGCCGCCTCAGAAAATCTCCATTCTACACGTCAACGATTGAGGAAGGCGCCGAAACGCTGCTGACCTATAACAACATGCTGGTCCCGCGCGGCTATGGCGACCGGGAGGCCGAGTATTGGCGGCTGATCAATGGCGTGTCCATGTGGGATGTGGCGGTTCAGCGGCAGGTGCAGCTCAAGGGGCCGGATGCGGCCAAACTGGCGCAGATTCTCTGCGTGAGGGATCTCTCATCTCAGGTCATAGGGCAGGGCAAATATGTGGCCATCTGCGATCACAACGGCGTTTTGATCAACGATCCGATTGCGATGAAAGTGGCCGATGATTGCTATTGGCTTTCTATCGGCAATTCCGACATCTGGTTCTGGGCACGCTGCGTGGCGGGCGAGCGTGGGCTGGATGTTGAGGTGAGCGAGCCCGATGTGTCGCCTTTGGCAGTGCAGGGGCCAAAGGCCGAGGACGTGGTCGCATCGCTCTTTGGCGATTGGGTGCGAGACCTGCGATACTTCTGGTTCAAGGAAACAGAGATCGAAGGCATCCCAGTCACCGTGATGCGCGCGGGATGGTCCAAGCAGGGCGGTTTCGAACTCTTTCTTCGGGATGGCACAAAAGGCGACCATCTCTGGCGCATCGTCAAAGACGCCGGCACACCCTTCGACATTGGTCCCGGCTACCCTAACCCATCAGAGCGCACCGAAAGCGGCCTATTGAACTACGGCACGGATACAGATGACGGCACCAACCCGTTTGAGGTCCGCATGGGAAAATTCATCGACCTTGATGTCAGCGATGATGTCATCGGCGTAAAAGCTCTGCGCAAGATCAAGCAAGGCGGCGTGAAACGGCACCAACTTGGGATCGTTCTCGAGGGCGGTGAAGAGAATGAAGATCAATCGATCTGGCTCGATATCGTGAAAGATGGCGCAGTCATCGGCCATATGACCCACAAGGCATGGTCCTACCGCATGCAACGCATGATCGGCTATGCGCTGGTCTCCGTAGAGGCGCAGACGGGCGACTGGGTGGAGGTCATGAAGGATGCAGGGCCGGTCACGGGCCAGCTCAGCCCAATCCCATTTGCTGTCTGAAACTCGACCGCTCCAAAACCTACGTTAGGCTACGCGCGTTTGCGGTTTTCCAGCCGACCGTGACGGGCGTAATGCTCAAATGCGCTTGGCACGACCTGCGTCTTCACAGCCTGTTCCACATCCGGGTTCTGTTCCAGATACGCGCTTTCTGAAAAGGACGGCGGCGTGGGCAGGGGCTCTGCGATCTCTGTAAACCGATC
>CAKZYL010000200.1 GCA_937884705.1 uncultured Roseovarius sp.
ATGATCAGTCTGACCCAAGCTGCCCCAATTGTTTCCTCAAGCTGAGTAATCCAATCCGTGAAATCACGCGTACTACTGGGGCTTTTTACTGGGTGTCAGGCTGACTTGGAGGGGATCACATGCACATCAAACCACACACACATGTCGCTGTTTCCGCAGCGGCTTTGGACGCGTTTGAAACAGGCGATCAGCAGGCGCTGCATCGCGCTCTGAGCCTGTCGCCCTGGACACCTTCACCCCTCATTGTAAACGGGCCCTACCCGCCCGCATGGGTCGCGCCCGGCGGATCATGGGCGCAGGAATGGCGCAGAGCATGGCAACTCAGGCAGAAACTTCAGAAGGCCGCCTAGCGGAGCGCGCCCATTTATCGTTCTTGTGCGCGCCACGTAAAGCCTGTTGCGCGTTCAAATCAGCATGAAGGTCCAACGGTGACCTAACTTAGGCCCACATGACTTCTTTGAGAGGCTCTAGGGCTACGTACTATGCGCCCCTCGCCCTGCCTTCATGTGTTCGGCCAGAGACAAAGCAGTCGCTCCGGTGGGTGCGATTAAAAGGCCAGACCCGGGGATAGGGCCGTGGTTCGGCTACAGCCTGGCCCTCTTTTGTTGTTTTGACAGCAATTTTAACCCGTCCTGCCGCCACAGCCACTCAACGCGACCAACGGTTGCTTGCTTGCCAGCCAGCATCGCTGATCAGAGCTGCGTCCCGGCGGTTTCCATAGCCAACATAACCTCGGACCGGCTCAACCCTATCCGCAGCAAGACGCGTTTTGCATGCTGAGACGCGCGTGGAACAGTTTTGCGATGAACGATGCGGCTCCGACACTCAACATATCCGGCTTTCCGATATCGTCTCCTCGCCTCCGTTCATCGCGAAGCAGGCGCGTGGGCGCTTCACGGTCGGTCACCCCATCGCGCCATAGCGCTTGCGCCACCTGCAACGGGTCTCATCCCATTGCGATCCCCTCAGATCGCATCCAAACACATCAAGCCCGGCCAGCAATCATAGGATCCCGCTGCGGCTTTTGAACAGGTGTCCGATCGCTTGTACCGTTTGTCGCCACGCGCTGCCCTCTACTTCCAAAACATGGCACCGGACGCCGTCAGAAAGGGCATTTCAGTCAGAAACATTTGCTCTTTGGCCCAAGAGACGTTCGCCTTTTGAAGGAGAGGAGGGTATGATCGCACCGAGGACATTGCTTGCGTGATTTTAAGAGGTACGGACACGTTATGAACAAACCAGATTACATTTTTATCGGGCCTCTCAAGAGCGGTACGACTTGGATCGACAACTACCTTCGAAGCCGCAACGATGTGATGCTCCCGACAGTGACCAAGGAGACATTTTTCTTCGACAAGGTCTATCACAACGGATGGGAGTGGTATTCGGACCTCTACGGCGAACGCAAGCCAGAGCATAAGGTCTGCGTAGAAGTGGCGCCCTCCTACATGTACAAACCCGAAGCGGTTGAGCGCATTGCCAAGGATCTGCCCGACGTGAAGGTGATCGCCACATTGCGCAATCCGATCGACCGTGCCGTTGCGCATTACTTTCACCACCTAAAAGGGGGTGAGCCTGATCGCGGCTTCCGCTGGATGGCGGAGAACCATCCTTCCATGTTGAAAAGCGGCCTCTACCACCACACGCTCACCGCGTGGGTCGATGCCCTGGGGCGCGATCGCGTTGAGCTCATTGACTACGACGATCTCAACAGAAACGCGGCCGATTATGTCAGGCAGATCTGCGAGCTTCTCAACATTGATCTTCAGATCCCCGAAGACAGCGTCTTGAACGCCCGCATCAACGAACGTGGGCACCCGCGGTACCGGTTCTTGGCCAAGGCCGTGCGTCACGGTTCGGCCAAGCTGCGGCTTGCGAACGCGCACTGGCTGGTAAACACCATGCGTAATCCAGCGGTTTTGCGTTTCGTGTATGGCCCGCGTCCTGCTGCCGATAAGGGAAGCAAGTTGCGCGAAGAAGCGATGGACTATTATTATGATCAGTTCTTCGCTGATTTCTCTAAACTTGACGAAGAGTTCGGCTTCGACACCAGCGCATGGCGCAAACCCGAAGACGTGGTTTTGCCCTCCGCCGATGACGCCACGCAGGGTGCAAAGACGGCGCCAGTGTAAAGTCGTCTCACAATCTGCCATGACGCAAGGCGCCTTGAATGTCTCAGGGCGATCCGTTCGACAGGATCATGTCATCGGATAAGCGGCACCGCGAACCCAGCGTCGTTCGGAGCCAGTTGGATACCTGATGCCGCCTGCGCGACCGCTGCCTGCCAACGCGGACCGTGTTCGGAGTTAAACCCCGCCACAATCATGTCTGGACATCTGGTCGCCATCTCAGAAAGAGACGACATCGGCGCGCCGCGTTTTCGATAGTGAATACAATGTGAGACGGCGCTATCAAAGGGGGTGCGCACGATGCAGACACTTTGCGCATGCGGCCCATGCCGGAATGCCCGCTCAAACGCCTACGCTTTATGAAAGAGCTACGGCGCGACGTCCGCACGCAAGCGGGTGTCGCATTCGGGCGAAAGAAGGCTCTCATACTGATCGAACCCACGCTGATAGACCTTTTCGAAAAACAAGGTCTCTTTCGTCTCGGTCGTCATAGCGACATCGCCTCGCAAGGCGAGAGAGGCATGTACCCACGTGGTGCCCGAGTTCTTGGGCCCCACAAAAGGGCAAAAGCCGCAGTTATGGCCATGAACATCTACTCCGGAGAGAGGCTCATGGCCTATGCGCTTGCCGTCTCATACTTGGCGAGTTCGCTTTGGGACACGCCGTTGAAGAGCGCACCGAGAAGACGCGGTGGCTTAATCGCAGCGCGTTGCAGTTCCTTGGACAACGAGGCTCTGTCAGTGACCCCCCAATCTACGACGACCACATATCCAAAGACGAGTTCGGCCAAGGCCGCCGCGTCTGAGGAATGCGACAGAGGCGACAGATCCACGACGATCTGGTCGAACTCACCCGCCATAGCGTTCAGCATCTGAATCAAGGGCGTATGGTTGAACGTGCCTGGGTCAACGGTCGCATTATTGTGCATCGACCGGTTTGGCAGGAAGTAAAGCGACGTGCGCTCGTCATACCAAAACGCCTGATTGGCCACAAATTCCGTGCGCGACGACATCAAGTCCGCAAGACCGGCTTTCGCCGCCGGTGTGATCCGATTGGTCAGAAACGTGCCCGTCCAGTCAAGATCAATGAGCAATGTGCGTCCACCCGACATGGCCAGCATCTCGGCATAGTTCATGGCCGCTGTGCTGCGTCCGCTGCTGTCTTGGTCCGATATGAAGGCCACGATCTTTGGCGGCGCCTGATTGTAATGGCTGAGCAGTGCCCGCGCATGGTCTGCCTCCACATTCAAACGCCGGATGGTTTCCGAATATGTGGACAGTGGATGCGAGATCGACGCGTAAAAGAGCGGCGTATCCTTGATCAAAGCAACGCGGTTCTCCGGCAGCGCGATGATCTCATCGGATCCATTGGAACTCCGCTTGCCTTGAATGATCTTGGGGGGTTTGCTCGGTGCGCCCGATGCTTCCCACCGTTCCTCATCGCTCAACGAGGACGGCAAGAGACCCAAGAGCTGCGACTTGGTGCTGTTGGTCAGCTGCCGTGTTGTGCGGATTGTTTTGTCGCCAGCTTCAAGAATGAACGCGATGCCAGCACCAAGAGACATGCCGATCATGATTGCGATCATGCCCAAGTTTTTAAGCCCAAGCCCATTGGGAAATTCCGGAACGGTCGCGACCTGAATGATCGTGGCCTCGGACGTCGGAAAGCTCTGCTGCTGGATCGTGCTGAGATATCTTTCCAGATACCGCTCTTCCAACTGACGGAAGGTCCGTGCTTCGGCTTCGAGAGACCGCAGCTCAACCTCGATCGAATTACCCATCGATTCGTCGCGCATAGATCCTGCCGATTGAAGGGCTGACTCAGCATCCTTTACAGCAAGTTGGGCTGCGGAGAGATCATCTTCCGCTTTCGACACCAACTCGCCCAGAAAGCTGGTGATCTCTGCTTCTAGCAACCTAAGACTGCTTGTGAGCTGCGCCACTTCCTCGGGGTTTGCCTGGAATTGTTGCGTGGCCTCGGCCAGCTGTTGCCGAGCGACTTCCGCCTGTTCGGCCAGCAAGGCAATGTCGGAGCCAACACTGTATGGCACTTGGATCTGCTCCAAGTTGTTCACGCTGAGCGCCTGAAAGCTCAAGAGCTGGGTACGCGCACGCGCGCGGTCCGCAAGCGCGTCCTGAAGCTCACTGCGCGCGGTCAGAACCTCACTTTCGGAATTGGTTGCATCAACCGCCGTGTTGCCACTGCCGAGCAGACGCTGCATCTGCTGCTCTGTTTTTTCGGCTCTTGTATTCAGTTCGGCCATCCGCTCATTAAACCACCTCGCGGCTCGGTCCGCCGTTTTTTGGCGCGATTTCAAGCGGTCATTGATGTACGCATCTGCCACACCGTTCACCACACGAGCAGAGAGCTGGGGAGATGTCGACGTGTAGTTCAGGCCGATCACCAGTGTTTCGGCATTCCGTGCGACGCCCAGGTTCCCACGCAGCCGTTCCACCGCCGCTTGAAACTGCATCGCTTCATTGACCTCCACCACTTCCTCGGCAGGCGGGAAAATGCTTTCGCGTATCGCACTGATGCTTTCGGCAAGCGGGGTCGACTTCGGATTCATGAATTCCGGGTCATTGAGGAGGTCAAGCTCTCTCACCACGTTCGCTAAAAGCAGCGGCGAGCGAATGACCTGCATCTGGCTTTCAACGACGGGGTTCGACAGCTGCAATCCCGTGAAAACGTTTTGGTTACCAAAGGGAGAGACGTTCTCTTCATCCAAAAGGATACGCGAGTTCGCTATGTATGTGTTTGGCACCATCCTGTCGTAAAAAACTGTTATAGCAGCACATACGAACACGGTAAAAAGGATCACCCGGACCCGGCGGCGCAGAATCCGAAAGAGATTTTGAAAGTCGAAAACCGGCGATTGCTCTTCGCCGGGTGCGTTGGGCGCAACAGCTGGAGGTGCCAGCGTCAGCCGGGAATTCCGCTCAGCGACAGGCTTTCGAATAAAATCGCCCTGGTTTTTAAAGTTTTCCATTTACCGCATGTAACTCCAAATTGCCTAGGTCGTTGCCGCTGCCGTTTCCAATAGTTAGACTTTGAGGCTTTTCTTTGGCACCGCACGTTTCTAAGGCGTGTACTTTTTCCTGCATTTATGCGTCAGTTTCCAACCGCCACGTTCAGAACATCCCCCGGCTGCAAAAGCGTTTCAGGGTACGCAACCAGCTCTTCTGTTCGGCCTCCGTTGCGCCGGAAAATCGTCAGCAGCGTTGCACCGGCCCTAACAGTACTTGCGTCCACCGCTGACGGCGCCCCTGACCCAAGCGCAATTTGAGTTCTGTACTGGGAGGCTTGACGAGACAGCTCACCCAGGCGTTCCTGAATCTGCAAAGACCGCTCACGGGCCGACTGGTTTTGCCGCAGCACAAGCTCACGCAGCTGCGACTCTGCCTGGAGCCGCTCCGCCTGAATATCACCGGCACGCTGCGTCACAACCAAATAGTTGCGTCGTACGGCCGTCAGCTGATCGCTGGTCGTAAGGCGGCGCTCAAAAAGATCCTCCAGTCGCGCGACCTCAGCCTCTTCTCCCATTAAAATCTCCACCATGGCTTCTTCGCGGCGCAACGCGGCGATCACGCGTGCCTCGCTTTCCTTGACGCTTCTCTTAAAAAAGGACGCTTCTTCCGTCAGTATTCTTCCAGATAGCGCGGCCTGTTCCATGGCCAATGAAATGGCGTCGTCAACCTGATCACGCGGAGCATTGAGCGTATCGAGTTCTGATTGGTCAATTTCGGTTGACCCGTCAAGAATGGCCCGCTGCACCGCGATCTCCGCCATAACGCCGACCAGCTGGGACATGAGAACATCAGGGTGGAGCCGTAACTCCCCAGCCGAGAGGCCATATTTCTGCTCAAACGTCTCAAGGCCAGAGGCTGCAGCAATTGCCTGCCGGACAGTTATGCCGATGACAAAGTCCTGTTGCCCTGGCGCCTGGACAGCGCCATCCACAAAAATGGGCCGGTACTGCGTCACCTCAAAGATCACATCTTCGGGCTCCACGGCCACCAAAAGATACTCGCCCTGAATGCGCTCTCGATAGACGGCGCCGGTCAAAAGCACAGGCAGTTGCTCTTGAAGCTCATCAGACGTCAGGTTTTCCACCGGGATCTGTCCGATCAGCGGCACGAAGATGTTCCCATCGGCGCCAACCGTCATGCGTCTGTCCAGCCTCGGATTGGACAAGAACTGCACGCTCACAACATCACCCGGTCCAATAGAATAGCTGTTTTGGGCCTGCGCCGACGTCGTTGCAAAAGATGCAAAAAGCAGGCTTGCGGCGACGATAGCCAATCTCACGCGTGCTAGGTGTTTGTGCATTTTAGTGTCCTCGTCTTATCTGGCGCTGCATCAGCAAGCGCGTTCGGCGATTGCGCGTCGGCCCGGAACAGGGTGTTCGACATCGTTTCTCGCGTCCCACCCCTTATAATAAGGTCCGTGTAGGCTTTGACGACCGCTTCGTGTCCGTAAGCAGAAGATCGCTCTTTTGCGCGCTTTGCATAGTGGTCACGCATGTTGGCGTCATCAAGGGTATTGATCGCGGCCGTCATTGCGTTGCGGTCCTCCATGGCGATCAGGATACCATTGGCGTTTTCGGGCCATGGCGGTGCGGAGGAAACAGGTCCTGTAATGACATCGGCCGGGCCATAGGGGCAATCCGTCGCGATGACCGGGCAGCCCAGTGTGATGGCCTCAATGATCGTGTTTGGAAATCCTTCTGCCCGCGATGCCGACACCAACGCCCTTGCACGCGCCATGATGGGATACGGGTTTTCGATAAAACCAGCAAAGTGGACGCTATCCTCAATGCCCAGATGCGCGGCCTGCGCGCGCAGCGCGCCCTCCTCAGGGCCCTGGCCCAGCAAAACAAGTGGCGGAGCATCCGTTGCCGCAGCGTAAGCCTCGAGAACCAGACTAAAATTCTTGTTTGGAACAAGCCGACCCATGCCCAGCAGGAAATCATCCGGCAAAGGAAATGGCGGCGTCTCAGTCGACAACTGCGTGAGACGCGCTTCATCAATGGCATTTCCGATCACGCTGATCTTTGACGCAGGCACCGCATAATTCTGGGTCAGATCCTGCTGCACGCCCCGGCTCACCGCTACGACCTGCTCGGCCTTGGGATAGGACGCGCGCGTGATCCAACGCAGCACCGGCGCGATCTTGGACGCCGCAATATGGCTTGAGGTGTGTACCCGCTCGCTGATGATAGCGCGATGTCCGCATGTCTTCGCCAGCCAGACATTCAATACATTTGACCGGGCAAGAAAGCTGACGCAGACATCCGGCCGGTTTGACGGCGTGTTCCAATGGCGGCGAAGCTCGAAAAAGCTGCGCACCAGGCTGTATTTGCCATCCAAAGTGGTCACCGGCAGCTGCTCAGGCAGCGTTTGTGCCAAGGGAAAGTCATCGAGCAGCAGCAATTCAACGTCGTAGTCCTCAAGCGACGGCAGAAGGTAATGCAGCAGATTGGCCATCGCGCGCTCAGCCCCACCGCCTTCCATCGAATTGATCAAAAAGCACACCCGTCCGCGCCGCTCTTGAGGCAACGGCGCGACATTTGCTGTCTCGTGCATTCTCACGTCGCCCATTGTCTTGCCTCATATGGACCGTCCGTAAACGCAACCTGGCGAGCGTTGTATCGATTTTCTCGCGCCGCATTCACGAGCTGACAGTAGGTGGCAACAATCAACACCCAATATATACTATTGTGTAAAAGCAAGAACGACCCGGCAATGTTACCTATAAAGGAAAACAGCAACACGGTCAGAGCCAGCGTGGAAATCTCCGGCAGGACACCCTGCATGAGATTGCGAAATGACATGACGAAATTCCAGAACATCACTGATAGAACGAGACCGAGCCCGAAAAATCCGATATCGGCGGCAAGGTCCAAATACCCATTGTGCGCGTGCCCCGGGGCATTGCCCATTATGGCTGTGATACGCGCAGCAACAACTTCCCAGCCTGCGCCGTATCCACCACCCGCAACCGCGATATCCTGCAAGCCCAGCAAGGTCACTTCCCAGATATCCGTGCGCCCTGTGAGCGTTGGGTCTCGTCCGACAAGCCCAAGCCCCCAAGCCATGACGGCCTGCGCAGACAACGCCGAGATAACCACCGCTGGCGCTACGAGCACAAGTAAAAGCGCCCTTTGCGTCGCCGAGACCTTACTCATGCTGAGCATCAGGACCAAACCGAGCGGCACCAACACAAAGAGCAGCAGCGCCTGCGCTGAGGATGATTTGACGATCATAAATCCTGCGAGCCCAAACAGCGGTATGCACGCAAGTCGCCCGCCGGGCGGGCCCCACCCCCGCGCAAGCAAAAGG
>CAKZYL010000201.1 GCA_937884705.1 uncultured Roseovarius sp.
CCCACCCTTTCTGAGGGACTGCAAGAAGCCTGTCTCAAGGCGCAGGACCGTGCGTTGCACACGGTTTGAGAAGTATCGCCGGGCTGGGGTGTTTTCAGGATCCTTGAAGACTACTCTGCGAGCCTTCCCGTTATCATCAGGACGGCCGCGTAGAGGTTGGGATGCTTGGGATCACCCACGCGTAGAGCAGAAACAAATGCGGCGCGCCAATCGCGCCGGTGGCGAGAATGCCCTTTGTTGTCGCTTCAAAGAGAACGGCTTCGGTTTTTTGCGCAACCTCGATCCCGACGCCGCATTGCCCATTGAAGGAGATGCGTTGCGCGCTGGCATGTTTGCGCACCGATACGTTCGGACGCGTGACGACTGGATGCAGGTATCTCCAATCGCTCCTGCACCGCTTGATCGGATTTACTTTGAAAGATCTAGGGGCGTCGTAATCGGCACGATCCAGTGAGGCGTTTTCGCAGGTTTAGCTTTCTTTCCAATAAACCATGCCAATCGTGGCTGCCGCAGTGGTGACGCCAAAAATGATGAAAATAGGAAGCCACCAAATCCAGGAGACGTTGAACAGAACCGCAACTGCCGTCGTGCCGAGCAAGGCAGCGACAAACGATATTAGAATTGCGCCAAAAGCACCAAACCCTCTGTCTCTTGGCGAAGGAGCGCCCCTTTGATCCGCAGCATCAGGTGTTGCCGGATCTTTGGAGTGGTCTGCTGCGTCATACGGCGATCGCATCGTCATCGAGATCCTGAGTTGGTTTTTTGCAATGCTTGATCATGCTCGCAACGTTCCTTCGACGCACGTAGTCTAGCACGCATGATCGTGAATGCCGAAAAAACTTACTGTCATTTCTAGCTTTGCCTGCTTTATGGCCGATTGCGTACTGTTCAAAACGTCATCAAAGCGGCAGAGCTGCAGGCCAGAGACAATGCTTTGCTCTATTGTGTTCCTCATGGTTAGACTGTCGAGGTGATCGCAATCGTTCGCCCAAGATCTTGCAAGCGATCGTCCGACTCAGCGGGGCGATTGGCGCGAAATCGAAGCTTAAAGTGCAGGTCTGGCGGACCATTGAGTCACGCGAAAGCGATCAAAAATACAACTTTGGGTAGAACATCGAGAGTTAAGCGACTGTTTTTAAACATTAATATAGGTGAATGCGAGTTTTCGCCGGAGCATGATCGTGGATGGATTTTTTGAGGCGTAATTTAAAACATTGAAATTAAACATTTTTATTTCTTCTGGTGTGCTGTGTGCGCCAGGTGCTGTCGCTGTGAAACCAAATTTAGCGCTCTTTCAGGCGCTTTTGGTGTTGTCGCGAGAATTAAATACGCTACTACTCAACCTAGGGAAGAATGGAGTGGGCAACAAGTCCATGAGACGCCATCCAAGCATGCGCTTGTGACGCGTTTTGTTTGGATTAGGAGCCACGTCTTGGACGATCACGCACTTCCGAACGCCACCTCCGCGGATGCAGAATACGGCTCTGGTCACGTCGATACGACCTATCGGCAATCGGCCAAGCGATCGTTAGACGTTGTATTGTCGCTCCTTTTATTACCCATCTTGCTGCCGGTCATCGTCGTGCTTTACTTTTTTGTCAGAGCCTCCGGTGGGCCCGGTTTTTTTGGCCATGTCCGAATGGGCAAAGACGGGCGCAAGTTTCGGTGTTGGAAATTGCGCACAATGGTTCCGGACGCCGAGGACCGTTTGCACGCCATGCTTGATACAGATCCGCGATTGCGAGAGGCATGGGAACGAGATCGTAAGTTGCGGGACGATCCGCGTATCACGCGGTTTGGCGATTTTCTTCGAAGGACAAGCCTTGATGAATTGCCACAGATTTTCAACGTTCTCAAAGGCGATATGAGCCTTGTCGGACCGCGCCCCGTAACGGCCGACGAGCTGGAAAAATACGGTGTGCATAAGATCACGTATCTGGCCATGCGCCCCGGTGTGACCGGCCTCTGGCAGGTGTCTGGGCGCAACAACGTGAGCTATTCGGAGCGTGTCGCGATGGATAACCAGTATTTTCGCGACATGTCCTTGGCCTTTGATATGAGCATACTTGTGAGGACAACTGGCGTTGTTCTTCGTCGAACAGGATTGTGATGGGTGATCTGCGGATTGATAGGTCGTGGGCCGAGCAGTGCATGTAAGTCTAATTTCTGGGCTCAAAGAACTGACTTTCCCGCTACCATTCGAAATTGGCCGATTTTGACGGAGGGATAGCATGAAGCGAGTTGCCGGCGACGGCTTGCCAAAACGCGCTATCCAAGCCGCGCTGAAACCGCTTGGCTACAAAATCGTGCAAATAGCGGCCTATCAGCGGCGAGAGGGTAAGGCCGCGCGGCCAGCGGGTTTTGACCGCAAGGTGTTTGGGATTGGTTTCAACAAGACTGCGACCACGACCCTGGCACAGGTCATGCGCGATGCAGGCCTGCGCATGCCAAAACAGCTTGATCAGGAGCTGTTCCTTGATGACGTAATCGATCTGGGCGAGTGGGGCAAACTGCGCGATTTCTGCAGCAATTATGATGCGTTCCAAGACTTACCGTTCTCTCAAAACGAGGTCTATATTGCCTGTGATGCATTGTTCCCCGGCGCGCGCTTTATTCTGACAGAGCGCAAGCCCGATGCCTGGGCAGACAGCTTTGTCCGGTACTATCGACAAAGCTTTGACCTGGAAAATGTGGAAAAGACGGATGAGGCGACCTTTCTTGGTAAGTCTCTTTATCTAAAGCCGGGCTATATGCATCGCGTCATGAGACGGCTTTTGCAAGAGCGTGTGGCGGGGGAAATTCGTGTGCGCTGGGACCTTGCGTTCGATAAGGATTTCTTGATTGAGCGCTATCAGTCCCGCAACGCCGCGATTAAGGCGTATTTTGCGCAACGGCCAGACGATCTGCTGGTCGTGGATCCTCGCGAGGAAGAGGATACTGGTCGGTTGCTTGGCTTCTTGGGCGCCGATCCGGATATGGCCGGCCCCTATCCTGTTGCGAATGCCAGCTGAACGGACTTTCGACCCCGGGATCCGCCTATCGCTCTGACGGATCCAATCTTCGGTTATTGTACTTCGGTTGACGCAGCTCTGCGTGGGCTGGAGCGAAATGCTTGGCAATGGATTAACGGCGTGGGCTGCGCCATGAGGTTTTGTTCACGGCTCATGGCAATTGTTTCGGGATGCGCGACGCGGAGCGGCATTGCGTTGCTCGTGATGGTCCAGAAGAGAGCGGGATGCACGGGTCGATTGATTTGGCTCTGATAGGATCTGATATGACTGACCGTTTTGACTCTTACGTGGCGGGTCTGGAAGCGCCCGCCTCCGATGTGTTCGACATCATACCCGACGATGGCGCCGATCTCGCCCTGGCCACGCGCGCTCTGAATGTTGCCGTGTCTGGCACTGTTCGGGTCACAACAGTTTCAGGCACCACGGCCACGGTATATCTCGCCGCCGGTATTGCTTTTCCTGTGCGCGCCAAGCGCATCCATGCGACCGGCACAGCTGCCACTGGGATTGTGGGCCTGGCATAGTGTTGATCAGTCTTGGTATCAACAACGGGCAGGTCTCCTCGGCCGAGGCCTCTGGGACGGGCCTTGCCCCGTCCAAAAACTTGTTCACCGAGGCGCAATCGGCGTTTGAGACATCCAACCATATCGATTTTCGAAGCAATTGGGCCATCTCCGACGGGCGTCTGACATGCCTTGAGCTGAGTGCAAACGAAGCACGCCTTTCGCTGGACGAACCGCTTGTGTCTGGCACCCCATACATGGCGGTTTACGATCTGTCCCTCACTGCAGGGAGCCTGAAATTGCAGCTTAGCGGTGACGGATTGCTCAACGCCCGTGCTGTCACTGCGGACTGGCAAGGGTTTCAGCACTACCCAAGCTCAGAAGTGGCGGGCAACTATCCGCGCGTGCATGCAAATCCGTCTGGAACATTCTCCGGCTCCATAGACAATGTTGCCGTCTACGATCTGTCTGAGTTTGATCCACATGTCGTGGCGTGTGACGTTGTGATCATCGGTGGTGACAGCAACTCCACGAACACCACCTCGGAATTTGTGGATGGCATGAATAGGGAAACGGCGTTCGATCCAAGACTTTGGTACATGCCCTGTCTCAGGGCATCCCCGACGTATGCCAATGTCGGCTGTGAGCGCCATGTTCCATTTCCGATGATCGAACCCGTGGTGGGCGCAGGCTCGGGCAGGCGCATGTCGCCGGTACATGCGGCAGCATCCCGTCTTGTCAGCTACTCGGCTGCTCGCAATCGGCCGCTCTTGGTCATGGCCCTGGGGGATGCAGGCTCTGGCCTGATGACCACAGAGGATTGGCGGCATCCGGATCGGCGTGTTGGATCAGGTCCAACCGTTGGCCGGATGTGGGACGAAATGGTCGCGATGAAACTGGCCATGGACGCGCTTGGACCCGCGCATGAGGTGATCGGGGCGGTCTGGTCTCTTGGTCAGAACGACGGGTTTGATGCTGCCAGCGCGGAGGCCTATGACTTCAACATTACGCCAGAATACGTCGCTTTCTTTGAAGACGTGCGTGACCTCTTTGGCAGTATCCCGATGGTCATGACCAACATCGCCCCGCATTTTGCAGCCTATGCTGATGCCAACCTTGGTCTCGGGTTTGGATCTCATCGACAGACTTGGATCAATCGCTTTGACCAAGACAGCGGTCATGCCAATGCCATCTCCAATTTCAAAGTGGTCCAGCCTGTTGAAAGTCATCCAGTCAATCCAAGCGATCTGAGCGATCCGCATTACAGTGCGGCGGGCATGCAGGCCAATGGGCGGCACATGGGCGACGCGCTGCGGGGTATGCTGGGCTAGGCTTAGTTCTACGAAAGCAGTCTTGGTGTGTCCAAGAACGTGCCACTCGGTTTCCAGCCCTTGATCTCACGTCAGCCGAAGCTTTGCGGTGACGTTTTGGCGTTGTCATGCGGTTGGAGGCATATCTAGCGGCATCGGCGACCCGTTAGCAGCAATCCGCGGGCGACTGATCGCGGATGGTGCGCGTCTTGCCGAAAATTGCAATCTGACCGCCGGGTACACGGAATGGCACCACAGGCGTCATGCCGATCATGCTGCAGGACCAGAGGCGCTAACTTTCAACAAAATAGCCCAGTGGAGGTCGATATTTGCCCCACGCGAGGTCAGGTTTTGCCGATCACCACGAGATGTGGCAGGGTGGCGACCAGACCAAATGACAGCCAGAACCTTATGACCCATGTCTCGAGCGATTCAACTTCAACGGGCAATCGCGTACGTTCCATTCAGTACCTTCGGGCTATCGCCGCGTTGTCTGTCGTGGCCTACCATGCCAGCAAACGGGTCGAAGGCGAGCTTTCAGAGACAGCTGAGGCGCTGTTTCATCTTGGGCATGGTGGCGTTGATCTCTTCTTTGTGATCTCAGGCTTCATCATGTGGAGCATCGGGTGCAATGCGCCCAGACGTCCAGGCGATTTTCTCCTGCGCCGCGCCATTCGTGTCGTGCCGCCTTATTGGATTGCGACCCTGGGCTGGGTGGCGATCATGCTCGTGGCCGGTGCGAGTTGGATTGTGATGACACCTGCGCATGTGGTGATGTCTCTGTTTCTTGTCCCGCATTGGAGCCCGACGTTTTCAAACACCTTCTGGCCGGTGCTGGTGCCAGGCTGGACGTTGCTTTTTGAGATGTATTTTTACGCCCTTTTTGCGCTGACATTGCTTTTTGCGCCGCAGTGGCGGCTCATGGCTCTGACATCCCTGTTGCTCGTCATGGTTGCATTTGGCGCGGCTGTACCGTCGAACGTGGCCGCAGTTCAGGCCTACACGAGCCCGCTTCTTCTTGAGTTTTTGGCGGGATGCTGGATCGCGGAGCTTTGGCGCCGTGGGTTGGCTGGGTTTTGGCTGGGCATCGCTCTTTGCGGCGTGGGTTTTTTGGTTTTGATATTCTTGTCGCCGTTGGCGGTGCCTGACGAAACATCATGGGGCAGACCTTTGACCTTTGGGCTCGCCGGGGCGCTGATTGTCGCGGGCAGTGTCGCGCTTGAGCGGTTTTTGCCGGATCTCGTCTGGTTAGAAAAGCTCGGCGATGCCAGCTATGCGATCTACCTCTTTCACATGTTCATCGTCGTGATCCTCCAGAACATCTGGACGGCCCTTTCAATTGGGACCAGCGGGTGGAGTTCGGCAGTCTTTATCGCAGGGTGCTGTGTTCTGGCATCTGGTCTAGGGCTCGTTCTCTTTGCTTATGTTGAACGCCCATTGCAGCGTTGGTTCTTGCGCCGGGCCGCCGTCAAAGCGACGCGGCCGGGCGTTGCAACGCGATAGCGCCTCGCATAACGGCCCGGGTGCTAAGACCGGACAGATCGGTGACACGCTCTTCAGAAATGCCTGATCTGTGACCTTACAACCTTAACGATTGCAAAACATTACATTTTCGCGTCATATGATCTAAAGACCCCGGCAGGGCCACAGGACCTGCAAAAGTGCGTTTGTGGTGTATTCAAATCGTGAGACAGTCACCCGGCTCATATCGCCCCGAAATTGACGGGATGCGCGCTATCGCCGTTATTGCGGTGATCATTTATCATCTAAAGATAACTTTGTCAGGCAACACACTGCTGACAGGGGGCTTTCTCGGCGTTGACGTCTTCTTCGTCCTTTCAGGTTTTCTGATCACCGGTCTTCTGGTCGATGAGTTTTACAAAACCGGACGCATTCGCCTTGCCGAATTCTATTGGCGTCGTGCGCGTCGCATTCTGCCACCGCTTATTCTTGTCATGTTGGTGTCGTTGCCGGTTGCGTGGGCGGTGCTGCTGCCCAGCGAGCTTGAGCGTTATACCCTGTCGCTTGCCGCAGCCCTTGCTTTTGTCAGCAATTTCTTCTGGTTT
>CAKZYL010000202.1 GCA_937884705.1 uncultured Roseovarius sp.
AGGCTGTTCGGTCGTTCCCTGTTTCTCTGCCAATCCAACAGTTCAGTTGCGCCAAAGCTCCGTTTGTCTTCAAAACCCGGAACTGACGTCGTCTCCGTATCCGTCTCTTTTTCCGTCTCCGTATCTATCTCCGTCTCGTCTCCGTCTCCGTCTCCGTGTGCCGCCACGGTGTCAGCAGGGTGTCCGCACGGTGTCTGTTTAAGAAGGGAAAGAGCGGGCAGAAGTGAGGTGATTTCGCCCCTGACAGCCTCACCAGCGTCTGCCATTTCTTGCAACAGCAGCGAAGTGAGGGCATCGCCATGGTCGAGGTGCAAACGGCGTGCGAATTGACCCAACGCGTCCCGCAGCTTCGGCCAATCCTTGCTGTCAGGCTTCCATTCCTGAGCTCGTTTGATAGCCGCCACGCACAGCTCTGCTGACGTGCTCAGAAGCATTTTCTCAGTGGCCTCTGTATCGGCCTCAAAGGCCATGAGGTCGCTGGCATAGGACAAGACACGAGACGCATTCTCGGGCGGTCGCTGAGTGTGGAAGCCAACAATTCGGACGATTTCCTCATCTGGGTCAAATTCAATGAGGCCAACGCTTTCCAGCTTGGCTATCGCCGCCATCAACTCATCAGCGCCCATTCCCGCATCAATCTGCCAAAGCACGAGGGGATAGCGGAACAAGCCAAGGAAATTGCCCTGGGGTGTGAGGTGGGCGCACACGTACGCCCAACGCTCTTGGTGGTTGCATTTGGCCAGCTTGCGCGAACGCAGAAGGCTGGCATTGATCTGCGCAAACTTTCGAACACCCATTACGCAGCCTCCGCGTCAGATGCAGAGACCTTGGCCAGCGCCTCGATGAGAGATGGAGTGAGGCTGGCCTGAATGGCCAGCCCCTTCCTAGTTGGGCGAAGCTCGCCGCTATCATCGGAGACCCAGATCCTGACGTTTACCAAGTCGTGGCCCTGATATTCCTCACGCTGGATGCGCAGGGTTTCGCGGGCGTTCTTCGGAATGTCGATCAAATCAGCCATTTGCAGCGCCTCCATAATGGAGGCTGGCAACGGCCCTTGCAGCAGGCTCGGACAGCCCATGGCGGCGGCGCAGAAGCGCAACCTGTAGCTGACGATATGTCGGGATGTTGTGGAGGTTTTGCATCAAGCGGCCTCCTCAATGCGACGGACATTGCCATCCAGAAAGTACACGCCGAAACGCGCGCGGTCCGTGTCCGCGTCGTTGTCGTACATCTCCTTTGTTATCGGCACGCCGTACTCATGGCGAAGGACGCACACACGGTCCGAGATCCGCACGGGCGATGCGCAGAACACTGGCTGCGCAATCAGTGCGTCGAGGATTATCCTGTTGCCCTTGGCCAGCGTGATCTGGTCCGTGGAGCCGTCTTCATGCGTGATTTCATACCGCGCTGGCTCCTTGTTGCTTGGAAGGTTCCTCCAGGCTTCGACACGAAGTGCGTTGGAGGGTGGTTTAGTTGACTTGTCAGTCATTGCTTTTCCTTTCGATAGGATTTGCATGACCAGGTCACTTTCTATATTCTCGATTTGCACACCTAGAATACGCCCCTGTGAACCCGGTCTGGGATTGCGGGGGCTTTTCTTTAGGCCGCGTTCGGTTCGATGCGCTGAGCCTTCAGCCACTTGTTGATGTCGCATCCGGCGTAAATCACGCGGCGACCGACTTTGATAAAAGCGGGGGTGCGTCCGTGGTACCGTTTCTGGGCCTGTTGCTTTTCGTCACCCAGCAGGGCTTTCACCTGAGGATAATCCTCCGGGTAGTACTCCGTGTCGTGAAATTCCGAAATCATTTGCGTCACCTTTCCTGTGTTAGAGGTGACGTTTGCTTGCAGAAACTGGCTTTGCGTCACCCCCGAGTTTCATGAGGTAACACTCAATATTCACGAATTTTCTCTTTTGGGAACATAGGCAAAACAGGCAAAACCCACTGTCGGGTTTTGCCCTAGGTTTTGCCCTAAATTAGTTTGGTTTTGCCCTGGTGGGGCTCACTCATCTTTCGCACCCAGCCCTCGTTTCAATGTATCAACGGACACGGATTGTCCGAGCCTCTCGCTCACTTTGTTTGCTGCACCTTGCCATGTAACAGCTCCGTGGCCTGATGGGAAAAGCTGCCAGTAGCACTTTGCTGCCGACTTTTTCTTGGATGGCCGCCCGCCACCTCCAGGGCCTTCAATTGACTGAGCGATATCTTCTCGTACCTCATCTGGAGGCCATTTTAGCAACGGATAGTGGTTGTGGGTGTCCTTGGTAATGCGGGAAACGCCGCCTTCTGGTATGTAGCCTGCTACAGACTTGGTGGATCTGCGGAAAAAACCGCTCTCTACCATGCCGGTTTCGAGTGCCGCCTCTGCCTTTTCGTCGTCGATCCAGTAATTTTTTGGGATACGAGTATCTCGATCATCTTCTCTTTCTAGGGTCATCACGACCTGGTCTCCAGTCGCCAGAGCTTGGCGAAGTTGGTGTCGCGCCTCTGCCACCTCGTGGACCTCGTCTTCTAGGGTGACTTGGCGATGCTTACGCAACCATACGCACAGCCGAGAAACCGTATCTTTGATTGACAAGTATCCTTTAGGAACAAACATTACGACCGCTCCATTTTCAAAACGCTGCCATTGGCGCCAGTGACGAATTGCGACCATCGCTCCATCAGCTTCCTCCTTCGATCAAGCAGGTCCGAGCGAGCATAGGCTCGTTCAACCTCATTACCGATTTGATGTGCCAATGCGGCTTCTGCCAACTCTCTCGGGGCATTCGCGGCCTCTGCTGCCCACGTACGAAACGAACTTCGGAAGCCATGTACTGTTACATCCTTGAGCCCGATCCGGCGCAGAAGCATTAGCATCGACATGTTTGAAAGCGGTTGGTGGCGCTTTTGACCCTCAAAGACAAACTTGCTTTTCAAGCAGCGTAGAGGGTCCAAGATTACGAGCATTTCATCAGTGAGGGGGATACGATGATCCTCTCCTCCCTTCATGCGGTCGCCCGGCACGGTCAATAGCCTGTGGTCAAAGTCGACCTCCTGCCATATCATGTGGAGAACCTCAGATGTTCGGGCCGCCGTTAGGAGTGTGCAGGTTAGCGCTTTTGCTGCCATGGCTTCCCGGGTCTTCAGCACGTCAAAAAAGGCAGGGACGTCACGCCATAGCATCGCATCATGGTGCCGCGTCTTGATCTTTACGGGCGGCAACACTCTTGCGTCCCGAATTTCGGTTACTGGGTTTTCTCCGGATCGGTAACCTTTCGACTTCGCTACATCCAATATTGTTTTAATGCGTTGTGCCAAACGCTTGGCCGTTTCGTGCTTTTGCGTCCATATTGGAGCGAGGCACATCATCACCTCAGGTTGCCCAATACTATCAACTGGCATTCGGCCTATCTTTGGGAAAGCATAGTCTCTCAAAACGTTCAGCCACAATTGACCATGCTTGGCACTTTTCCATGTCGGCAGTCTTTCAATGTGAACTTGACGTGTGACTTCTTCAAATGTCGGTATCTCGCGTTCGGCATTGAACCTTGGATTCAAGCCAACTTTGGCCATCCGGCGATATGCAAGAGCGCGCTCTCTTGCTTCCTCAAGTGTGACCACATCAGTGCCACCCAATCCGAAATCCGTTCGTAAAGGACCGCCCTTGCGATTCCTTTGTCCTTTTACCGTCACTCGAACAATCCAGCGGCGCGCGCCTGAAGGATCAACTACCAGATACAAACCTCCGCCATCGCCATGTCTGCCTGGAGGCAACTTCTTGACCGAAGACTTCGTTAGCTTGCCAGCGATAGCGCTCAAGGTGCTTTACCACAGTTAATACCACATAACGAAAGTTTACTAAAACCACTCAAGTAAATCCACGAAAATCAGAAAGAAGTGTTTATGATTATATTCCCCTAAAAAAGGGGATCTATGAGCATCGAAGAACGTTGAGGGGAATATGCAAGTGGCAGCCCGTAGGGGAATCGAACCCCTCTTTCCAGGTTGAAAACCTGGCGTCCTAACCGATAGACGAACGGGCCACGCAGCCGTGACCTGCTGATTATGAAAAACCTCTGGGCTGTGCAAGGGGGTTTTTCAGCAAACCAATCCGAAACTGCCGCGCCTCTACGCCAAGGCGTCGGTCCTAGGTGAACGGTGTGTTGCGTGCGACTGGTGGGCGGGGTTATGCGATGCGCTTTGATCCAAGTTTCGTCGCAGTGAGTGTCAGTGAGCCGGGCTGACATCCTCCAGGCGCAGCTGCACGCTTTGCCGACCGCCCCATGTATTGAGATCGAGCCGGCCTGCGAGATGAAAGTGCGCGCCGCCGTGATCAAGGAGCCGCGGCCCAATTGGGCCTTCGAAGGCGCCGAAGGCGATGCCATCCATCTGTGGGCCAGTGCCATCGCCAAAGCGCAGCTTGAGGTGTGTGTCGCCCACGCGTTTGGCAAAGCCGATCGTCATGTCGGCAAAGGCATAGCGCGGTGCGGGCGCACCGGCGCCGAAGGGCCCCGCGGTTTCGATCTGGGCCACCAGATCTGGTGTGGCGGCTTGGGGCATCAGCAAGCCGTCCAGCGACAGATCGGCGGCGCCGCTGTTGCCGCCCGCGCCTTGACGCGCAAGAAGGTCTGAAAGCCGCGCCATGGCCGCGTCGATCTTGCCGCGTGCCACGGTGAGCCCGGCCGCCATGCGGTGCCCGCCGCCTTTGATCAAGAGGTCTTCAGCGGCCAAGCGCTGCACAGACGCGCCAAGATCCACGCCGCTGACGGACCGGCCGGAGCCTTTGCCTTCGTCGCCTTCAAATCCGATCACCACGGCCGGACGGTTGGTCAGTTCTTTGAGGCGGCTCGCCACGATGCCCACGACGCCCGGATGCCACCCGTCGGCGGCGGCCCAGACCAGTGGGGCATCGAGCCCGCGGGTTTCGGCTTGGGCGAGGGCGGCATCGCGCACAGCGGCCTCAATGTCGCGGCGCTCCGTGTTGAGCTGATCCAGGCGCTCTGAAAGAGCGGCGGCTTCTGAGCTGTCCTGTGTGGCCAGAAGGCGCGCGCCAAGATCGGCTTTGCCGACGCGGCCGCCGGCGTTGATGCGCGGGCCGAGGACAAATCCCAGATGATAGGGGGTGGGCGCCGTGTCGAGGCGGGCGATGTCGGAGAGGGCCACGAGGCCGGGGCGTCGACGCTCTGCCATGATCTTCAGGCCTTGGCGGACAAAGGCGCGATTGACGCCGCGCAAGGGGGCTACATCCGCCACGGTGGCCAGCGCGACGAGATCGAGCATGGCCATGAGGTCTGGCCCGTTGCGACCCGCCGCGCGGAGTTGGCGGCCGGATTCGACCAGCATCAGAAAGACCACGGCGGCTGCGCAAAGATGCCCATGATCGCCGGTTTCGTCCTGACGATTGGGATTCACGATGGCCTCTGCTTCGGGCAGGGTTTCGCCGCCAAGGTGATGGTCGAGCACCAGCACGTCCGCGTCTTTGGCCGCTGTGATGGCCTCATGGCTCAACGTGCCGCAGTCCACGCATATGATCAGATCATGGGCGCGGGCCAATTCGGCCATGGCCTCGGGATTGGGCCCATAGCCTTCGTCGATGCGGTCGGGAATGTAGAGCGTGGCTCCAAGGCCGGATTGCCGCAGCCAATCGATCAGCAGGGCGGCCGATGCACCGCCATCGACGTCATAATCGGCAAAAATGGCGATGCGGCCTTTGCGATTGACCTCGGCAAGGAAACGCGAAGCGGCCGTTTCCATGTCTTTGAAGTGGCGTGGGTCGGGCAGAAGATCGCGCAGTTTTGGATCGAGGTAGGCTGTGACGTCGGCGGGGGGCACGCCGAGACGCGCCAGGGTCTGGCAGAGCGGGCGGGGTAGCCGCGTGGATTGGGCGAGGGCTTCGGCGTGGCGATCGGTCTCGGTATCCGGACCAACCCATCTGCGCCCGGTCAGCGAAGAGGTGACGTTCAGAAAAGCGGGGCGCGGGTCTTGAAGCATATGGGCACCGTGACACAAGTTGTGCGCGGCGTGTAGGGGCCGCTCATCGCTCCCTTCGGGCGCGCCTCGCTTCGGGGTGGTTTAGATCGGATGGCGGCAAGTCATGCGGCGGCGTTCGCCGGTTTTAGACCGCAGGAGCATTGTGTCGGTTTCCATGTAGCCGCTGCCCGTTTTCAAACCCGCGACCATGGAGCCTGTCGTCACGCCGGTGGCCGCAAAGATCACATCATCGGTGACCATTTCATCGCGGGCATAGATGCGATCAAGATCGGTGATGCCGGCTTTGGCCGCGCGGCCCGCTTCATCGTCGTTGCGGAACAAAAGCCGGCCCCAGATTTGGCCGCCGAGGCATTTGAGAGCGCCTGCGGCCAGCACGCCTTCGGGCGCGCCGCCCGATCCCATATACATGTCAATGCCCGTGGTCTCCGCATCAGAGCAATGGATGACGCCTGCGACGTCGCCATCGCCGATGAGGTAGACAGAGGCCCCTATGCCGCGCAGCTCTGTAATCGTGTCTTGATGGCGGGGGCGTTCGAGCACGCAAACAGTGATGTCGGAGGGCGCGACGCCTTTGGCCTTGGCCAGGGCTTCGACCCGTTCTGTGGGGGTCATGTCGAGGGAGACCACGTCGACCGGGTATCCCGGTCCGATGGCGAGCTTGTCCATATAGACATCTGGCGCATGCAGCATCGTGCCGCGCGGGGCCATGGAAATGACCGTGAGCGCATTGGGCATGGCCTTGGCGGTGATGGTGGTGCCTTCGAGTGGATCAAGCGCGATGTCGACGCCGGGGCCGTTGCCTGTGCCCACTTCCTCGCCGATATAGAGCATAGGCGCTTCGTCGCGCTCGCCTTCGCCGATGACAACGACGCCTGCGATGTCGAGCTTGCCCAGCTCTTCGCGCATGGCGTTTACGGCCGCCTGGTCGGCGGCTTTTTCGTCGCCGCGTCCAATCAGGGGGCGGCAGGCCAGCGCGGCTTGTTCGGCCACGCGGGCCAGGCCAAGCGACAGCATTGTATCGTCAAATTCGGCGGACATTGGACTTCCTTTTTGGTTATCTGGCTGGCAGTGTTAGCTTTGGGCCGGCCCGTCGGCAAGAGTTTGGGGCGCTCGTTGCTCCCTTTCGGGCGCGCCTCGCTTAGACGGTTTCAATCCTGAGGGCGACTGGCGCATCTTTAACCACATCCAGCCGGTCCATGCCTGTGATGGCGGCGTCAAGGGCATCGCGAGTGGTTTTATGGGTCACGATCAGGATTGGCGCGGCACCCGCATCGTGGCGGTACTGGCGCATGCGATCAATGGAGACGCCAGCATCTCCCAGGACGCTGGCCAGTTTGGCGAGCGCGCCAGGTTTGTCTTCGAGCGATAGGCGCAGATAGTAAGGTGCCGGTGTGGCCGTTTTGGCGGGCGTTGTCTCCGAAAGTGAGCCTGCTGGTACGCCAAATGTGCTTACCCGGAAGCCGCGCGCGATATCCATCACATCGCCCATCACGGCGCTCGCGGTTGGCCCTTCGCCTGCGCCGGGGCCGCGCAGCACGACCTGTTCCACCTGATCGCCTTCCAGCACGACCATGTTGGTGCCGCCCTCGAGCTGTCCCAAGGGGCTTGTCGCAGGCACGAGGCACGGCGACATGCGCTGTTCAAGGCCACGGCCCGACATTTGCGCCACACCCAAGAGCTTGATGCGATAGCCCATATCGGCGGCCTGGGTGATATCATCGATGGTGATGCGTTCGATGCCTTCAAGCTCAACGGCGGCAAAATCGACCTGCGTACCGAAGGCCACCGAGGCCAGGAGCGCGAGTTTATGGCCGGCATCTATGCCGCCCACGTCAAGCGTTGGATCGGCCTCCAGATAGCCCAGTTGGTTGGCCTCTTCAAAGACCTCTGCGTAGGGCAGCCCGGCCGATTGCATGCGGGTGAGGATGTAGTTGCAGGTGCCGTTCATCACGCCCATCACGCGATCCATGTCATTTCCGGCGAGCCCCTCGGTCAGGGCTTTGATCACCGGAATGCCGCCTGCGACGGCCGCCTCGAACCGCAGCACCGCGCCATGGTCTTCGGCCAATTGCGCGAGCATCTGTCCGTGATGGGCCAGCATCGCCTTGTTGGCCGTCACCACATCTTTGCCGGCTTTTAGCGCGGCTTCGACCGAGGCCTTGGCAGGGCCGTCCGCGCCGCCCATGAGTTCCACATAGACGTCGATGTCATCGCGGGTGGCCAAGGCCACGGGGGCATCTTCCCAGGCGTATTGCGACAGGGTCACGCCGCGGTCTTTGTCTTTGTCGCGGGCCGACACGGCAGAGATTGTCACCGGGCACCCCGCGCGGTCCGCCAGCAGGTTGCCTTTCTGCCGGACGATTTTCACGACACCGGCACCCACGGTGCCAAGCCCGGCAATCCCAAGCCGTAAGGGGGTAGACATGACGGCGCTCCGATCGTGCAAAACTCTTTGGCTCGGCTCTACAACCTCGGGGCAGGGGGTGCAACGCGGTCCTTGATCAGATCAGGCTTGGATCAGAAACGTGACGCGTCAGGCGTCTTCTTCATCGATGGTGATTTCTGTGTCGAGGCGCTCGCGGTCGTCTTCATCAATCACATCGCCGCGCAGGCTGGCGGCGCGCGCCCGCAGCGCATTCGCCCGCGTGTCAATTTGCTCGGCTTGCACAACAATTGGCGCATCGCGCGGCTCAATCGGGCCGGTGGCCACCTGGGCGCGCAGATCCTGCACCGGCAGCAAGGTGGGATATCCGGCACTTTGCACTTCGGGGCTGATCTGATTGTCGATCTGAGGAAAGGTAGAGCACGCCCCCAAAGCGGCGGCCACACAGATCATCGTGAATGCTCTGATCATGTCATGCCTTTCGCATCTTGCCTGCGCCAGTGATGCCACTTTTGATGTCTGCGGCGCAAGCAATGTTTGATTTGAACAAGTGTTCAGTTAGGGTCTGCATATGGCACGCACCCAAGGTTCGCATTCCGAGATCACCGGACCAAAGTTGCGCGAAGCGGCACGATCGCTGTTCGCGCGATATGGCTATGCCGCTGTTTCCATGCGTCAAATCGCGGCCGAAGTGGGTGTGCAAGCGGGTGCCCTTTACAACTACATACCCGATAAGCAAAGCCTGCTTTTTGATTTGATGAAGACGCATATGGATGAGCTGCTCATCGCCTATGATGGGCACATGCGCGATGGTGCGCCAATTGATCAGCTCAAACAGTTTGTCGGCTTTCACATTCGCTATCACGCGGAGCGGCCGGAAGCCGTTTTCATCGCGTATATGGAGCTGCGCAATTTGGACCCGGGTAACTTTGCCCAAATCGAGGCCCTGCGGCGCAACTATGAGGCTCGGCTAGAAGAGATTTTGAAGGCTGGGGTGGAGAGCAGTGCGTTCCAAGTGCCCGACACGCGCATTGCGGCCATGGCCTTGATTGCCATGCTCAATGGCGTGAATACGTGGTTTCGAGAAGGCGGCCGCTTGAGCATGGCCGAAATTGAAACGCTCCATTGGGATATGGTGCGCAAGGGCGTGCTGGCTTAAAGCCTTTATCGACGCGGTTTGCGGCGCACATTCCCTCTCGCAGTGGCGTGCGAAACCAGATAACGACAGGCTTATGTCTGATGAAGTGATCACCACGCTATACCCCTCTCCCACGCGTCGGTTTTTGGGGATCGGGATGTTGCTTTTGCTGGGCGGAATTTTGATCTACACGGGTCTGGCATACCCGCCCGACGTGCTGGGCTGGCAGGCCTTTCTACTTGGCATGGGTGCCCTTTGCCTGTGGGTCTCGGAACGCATGCGGCACGCCACGTCTCACGGGGTTGAACTGACGAAAGGTGGCCTGCGGGGCAGTGACGGCGAGGTGATTGCGTCCATCGACGAGATCCATTCGGTGGATCGCAGCATGTTCGTGTTCAAGCCGTCAAACGGGTTTGTGGTGCGGTTGAAGCGGTCGTCTTCGGCGCGGTGGATGCCCGGTCTTTGGTGGCGCATGGGCAAACGCATCGGGATCGGGGGGGTGACGCCCGGTGGCGGGGGCAAGATCATGGCCGACATGCTGGCCGCCATGCTGAAAGCCGAAGATTTAGACGTATAAATGAGGCGAGAAGACGGCGAATGCGCTGCACTATCTGATTTACTTTAGAGCGCTTGTGCGCATGCCAAGATGTTGCGAGGCGAAGTCTTGAATTTGTTGCAAAGCGATCTGCCCGTAGTTCAGATTGGCGTGATGCACATCCCCTGGTCTTTCGTTGTCAAATTCCATCTTTGTGGACCCAATCTCGCTGATGGTCTGGGGCGCTTGTGTGATCACGCCAATGCCCAGGTCGGATAACCGGTCCACAACCCGTTGCCGATAGAGTGTGTCAATGTACCGGATCACGTCCAACCGACAGCGTTTCAAATAAGGGGCGTCTTCGAAAAAACGAGGCGCTTCGAGAGCAGCAATAGACAGACCGATTTCAGTTAAAGCAGCAGCATATTCAATAGCATAGCCACTATCAGTGTCTATCAATCTGTCAACAAACCCATCCGACAGTGCAAGCTCGTTATCGTGTTGACGCAGTCGCCAGGGCACGTGCGTTCTCCATGACATCTCCCGCAAAATCCGAGATGTGTTTACAGGAAGCGACAGAACAACCAGATTTGGCAAATCCTGATCGCTTCTGCAGAAGTCTAGCTTCCTCCAACCCTGAGAAGTAATGCGGACGCTCCCCTTCGCTTCATCCACGTCAAAAAACCGGGTTTTCGCCAAACCGCCTTTGCCCAAATACGCAAATGAGAACGAAGGGTAGCGTTCCGGGTTTGCATCATGGGCACGCTTGACCGCGCCAAGATGGGAGTCACCCACCAGCAAAATCTTAGTCACGCGTCTCTCCAAACGCAGCCAGCAATTCTTCCTCGCAAGCTAAGTCGTCCTGGCGTCTGTCCATCAGGATTTTGGTGTCCTGGGCGTGAGTTTTCACGTCTGACAGAGGGGAACTTGTCGATGGCTGATCTGGCAGCCCGTCGAAGAAGGTTTTCATGACGTGCTCGACGCCGTGCGGGCTGACGCTGCGCATGTTGGGCTCAAAGAAAGTGCCTCGGAACGGCGCGGAATTGATGATTTCGTAGGATGGAAAATAGGTGGCTCTGGCGAGCTTTCGTGACACATCGCCCGCAACGGCACGCAAGATCGATTTTGATTCCATGCTCGCAACGAGCACGTGATTGCCAGAGTTCGTCGCGGTGAGAGGCACCGGAGACACCGTCAGCAGAAAGCTCGGCCCGTTTTTGCGCGCATTGCGGATTTTTCGAATGGCGCTAACCAACGACTCATTGATGAAATTGTAGTCTTGATTGCGGAAAACGTGCTTCTCGGGGTCGAACGTCCCTCCGATTGTGCCGGGGCACATGGGATATTCGAAACCGCCCTCTGCGTCCCACCAACTTTCGGTGAGACCAAGGGTAAAGACGAATATATTGCACTCCATGATGGCCCGTCGAAATGCACGAATGCTTTGTTGGCGTGACGCCAGCATCTCTTCGACTGTGGCAAACCCTTTTGGTTCGATCGCGGGTCTGAATGGGTCCAAGACGCGGTCACCATTCTCCCAGTAGATCTCTGGGGCGTCCTCTTCTCCCAGAGCCCAGCGTGTCCATTGCAAAAGCAACGATGCCGTATAAATATTTCCAGTTCGCGCGCTGAATACGCCGTAATTGAAGTCTTTGGCTGCCTCGCTGGTGGCGCCAATGGGCGCGGGTTCTGCGTCAAACCACGTGAACCCGCGATCAGTCAAAGCGCGGCTGAAGTGCTGCGCAAAGCAGGATCCAAAGGTTACGATCTTTTTGTGCTGGTTTATGTCGAACGGTGCTGTCCATAATTCGTCGATGTCCAGCATGTTGCGTTGACCAACTGCGGGCGCCCAAAAAGCACGTTGATCAAGCGACGTGTAGGGATGAGACATAGCGGAACCCTGGCTCTGACAGTGAGTCACAAGTAGGAGGTTTTGCAACCAAACTTGCCGAGATACATAGAGTTTTCGGCACGTTTATTCCAGCGCAGTGTCTTCGTTGAGATTTTGGATCGTCACGCGCGATGATCGTCCGCCTCTAAAAACGCGTTGTTGGTTCAGCGCGACGGAACGCGACGGGCCATACTCAGGATCAACCGCGAGCGTCACATGCTGTCCGTCGCAACGTCGGCACAGCCCAGGAACGCGTCATTGGTTCGGCGAAAACGTCAAAATCGCGCCTGTTAAGGTTCAAATGCGCAGACGCATGACCATCGGGACTTTATTGATGCATCGAATGCATCTCGGTTGGGCCACGCACGACCCTAGGTCACTTGGGACCTTCAGAACGCCGTCTGGCGCCGCTGCAAGTGGTCACGCTCAGACTTGGTACCATATAAATGGCACAAAACCAGCGTTGCCTGATTGCTGTCCGCGACTGAAGAAATGCTTGGGATCTCGCGTCCCACTCTGGGCGCCGTCCGCGAGCCGGCCCGTTAATTGGCCGGCGGGCTCTGTTGCTTTAGGTACTTTGACACTGGTCAAAGCACATCTGCGGCGCGAACCGAATGCTGGTGAACACCCGTGTTGTGACGCTCATCGTGTCAGAAAAGCCCAAGTCGAAGATCGTGTCGTAGTCCGCTTCGCTTTCCACCAGGATCAGCTGTTCGCCGTCGTTCATGATCGGCAGTTCGTCATGATCGTCGGCGACGTCGGCATCTTCCAGTTCCACCATGCTTCCCGTGCCGCGCACTTCGGACCAACTCACTAGGTATTCGTTCTCACTTGCGTCAAACTCAAGGATGCTGATCCGAATCTGATTTTGTCCGTAGTCGTGTGCAATCTCATCAAACAGGGTCATGGCATTATCAACGTATACATCTGTAATAACGTCATTTTCCCGCGATATCATGTCTGCAATCGTGTACGATGCTTTGTCCCGTGCGCTCTGAAAGCGATGGATTTCAAAGAACTCAAACATTGCCGTGAGGCCCCAAAAGAGCATCGGCATCGTGATGACGGCTTCGACCATAGCGGTCCCGCGTTCGTCCTCAACATAGTCGCGAATATAGGATTTGATTACGTCGGTATACATATCACAAAGGCTCCTGCACAAATCCACTCGTCACGATGACGGAGGCTTCACCACTTCCATCCACTGACAACGCGCTGCCCAAGAATGCCTTCGGAAACAGAGGCTCATACTTCAAGCACGCGCGCAGCAGCATCAGCTCATTTTGCTGGCCCGGCATAAATTCGCGGACAGGTTTTGAAGGCTCAGCAGAATCCGTGCAGTCCGGGCTCGTGTCTAAAGAGTTGAACGCGCGAATATCGGCTGAGCGCATTTCGAGGCGCAGCTTGTTTGAACAATCCAGCAACATGAGTGAGTTGGCGCAGATCAAATCCTTGATATCGTCATGCTGCGGCGCGGTTCCAGTACCCAACCGGACCTCCCGAACAGCGATGTCCACGCCGCGTTCAAGCAGTGTATGCCTAAGCGTGATGAGGCCCAGCTCCACGCCCATGGCGAGGACGGCGATGTAGAGTGGCATCACGACGATAAACTCAGTCGATGCCGTTCCGCTATCGTCGCGCCGAAACTGCGCAAGATGTGCTCTAATGCTCTTAATCATTGCGTCAGCCTCAGGTTTTTCACGTTGGACGCGATCGAGTTGAATGCCGAGCTGATGTTTGCACCATCAGTGGGGTAGTAGTGGTTGAGGCTCGAGGCGCAGTTTTCCAGCTGCGTTTCCGCGTTGCCGTTCTCTGTGATGTCATAGCCGATCGTGTAGACAACCACGCCTTCGGTTTTGGTCGCCGTGCAGATGGCCTGCATGCGGGTATCCTTGGTGCCGCCACCTTCACGCTGGCTACCCACATAGTCGTTCCATGGGCCCCAGTCACCGGTTGTGTGGCCGTACCAATTGGGCGTCATCAAACCCCAGGCTTCTTCCCAATCCAGTTGCTCTTCGGAAACGAAGGCGACATGGTCCTGGAAATCCTCGTAGACATCAGCCTCGATCCATGTGGGCGTTCCACCATTTGGCGTGCCTGTGCTTACGACATCTGGGGTGTCTTGCTCATCGAACGGCTCGGTCGTGATCGGACCCGTGCCTTCGATATCCAGATAATAATCGTCGTCGTACAGATAGTAGGCCGAAAACTCATCGCCGGTCGCGGTGTATTCGCAATTCCAATCGGCCTGGCTGCATTTGGACGGGTCGTTTGAATACTCCGTCCCTGCAGTCAGCTCCCGCCAGGCATAGTCGAATTCCATTTCCTGCCATGTCAGTCTGTAGAGATCAGATTCCTCGCCGCGATAGTCACTGTCGTCATCGAAATAGTAAGACGTGGTGTTCATGCCGTCGGCCATGAGCACGATGACCTTGAGTGTCTCGGGCTCAGAGTATGCAGCCGGAATGTTTGTGAGCGACGCATCCACCGACCCCGCGCCTTGCAGTCCGGTCACGACCTCTTGAAACTCCGGGTCCAGCATCGCTGCACCCCACTTCATCCCGATATGAGCAGACGTGTTGCCGTCCGCATTGAGGCTGTTAATGTGCGCGTGAAGGTCGGCTTCACTCGTTGAGTATGGCAAGATCACGGCTTCAACATCAGCAAAACAGGACCTCCAGCTCTCGTTGAAATCATCGAAGGAGCCGAAGATCGAGGTGTAGATCTGTTGATCGTGCGCCTCGTCGGGATCAATGTGCGCGTCAGAGTAATCTGAGCCATCGAAGCGAAGACATGTCGAATAGTCATGTGTTTCATTGACAGTCAGTTGTTCGTAGATATCGGCGCCGGGTGTGACGGTCCATGCAAAGGGCACGACCGAAATGAACGTGTCGCCTTGCGCCGACTGATCCAGCATCGTCGTCACAAAAGTGTTTGCGGCTGTCTGCAGGTTGGACAGCTTCGTGCCTTGCATCGACCCGGAGACGTCGAGTACGAGCGACACTTCAAGCTTAGGTGTTGCCACTTCAGCCTGCGCTGCGCCGTTGGCCTGAAGAGTTTCGACGCCGGTCATCTGCAAGAGATACGTGTCTATCTCCATCGATGCCTCGGCATACACGCTGGCCGCGTTGAGCGACGCCTGAATGTCGGCGTCCTCGCCGTCCAGATCGAGCTCCGCCAGGTATTGCGACATCCCGTTCTTGTCGAAGTAATCCTCAACGATATCCGCAATCTCGGTGACCGTGGTTCCCTGTGGTGCGCCAGCGCCCGCCAACACAGCGGAGTCGAGCGTGGCTTGAAGATGCGTGCGTTCCATCTCATGGCGCATAGTGTCAACGCCAAGACCCGCTATCAAAAAGAACATCAAAGTGACGTAAAAGCTCAGGAGTGTGCTCCCACCTTCCTCGTCACGGTTGAACGCTGTTACGCGGCGCATAGCTGAGGAAGTCAACAGTGACGCACGTAGCTTGTGGCTTTGAACCGACAAGTCTCCCCAATCAAATCTCATTCCTTCACCCTCTTTTCCCCAAAGGTCATCGTTTATACTTCGACACATAGGGTATGATTAAACAACCGGGCGAAAATAAGGCAAAAGCGGATTTAACTTATAAAAAACAACATGTTATCGTAAACAATTGGCCCGCATTTGGGCGCACTGTTTCCTTTCCATTGTCAATCACGCCAAACGCGTCCGCAAACAAATCATGCTGAGCGACGAGTCCGGGCGGTGGACAAAATTCCATTCAGGCGTAACCATGAGGAGAAAGGACCCGGCATCCATCGCACGGGCGGAGACACACTAGGGAGAGTGACTATGTCTGCAGATAAGAAAGAACCCAGCTTTCGCGAGAGCGTCGATCTGATGTTCAATCGCGCTGTCGCGCTGATGGATCTATCGCCGGGGTTGGAGGAAAAGATCCGCGTGTGCAATGCGACCTACACCGTGCGGTTCGGAGTGCGTTTGCGGGGGCAGATCCAGACCTTTACCGGCTACCGCTCGGTCCATTCCGAACATATGGAACCTGTGAAAGGCGGAATTCGTTACGCGATGGCTGTCAATCAGGACGAGGTTGAGGCGTTGGCCGCGCTCATGACGTTCAAATGCGCGGTGGTGGAGGTGCCGTTTGGAGGATCCAAAGGCGGTTTGCGGATCGATCCGCGCGAGTGGGAGGAAGACGAGCTGGAACTGATCACGCGTCGCTTTGCCTATGAGCTGGCCAAGCGTGACCTGATCCATCCGAGCCAAAACGTTCCGGCCCCGGACATGGGCACGGGCGAGCGTGAGATGGCATGGATGGCCGATCAGTACAGGCGCATGAACACAACCGATATCAATTCCCGGGCCTGTGTGACAGGTAAGCCGGTCAATGCGGGTGGCATTCAGGGCCGGACGGAGGCAACGGGCCGGGGCGTGCAATACGCGCTGCAAGAGTTCTTTCGCCATCCCGAGGATATGAAGAACGCCGGGCTTGAGGGCTCACTCGATGGCAAACGCATTATTGTGCAGGGCCTGGGCAATGTGGGTTATCACGGTGCGAAGTTTCTGCAAGAAGAAGACGGTTGTAAGATCATTGGCATCATTGAACGTGACGGCGCGCTCTATGATGAAAATGGGCTCAACGTCGAGGATGTGCGCAATTGGATCGCCAAACATGATGGCGTGAACGGGTATCCTTCTGGCACGTACACAAAGGACGGCTCTAAACTCCTCGAACAAGATTGCGATATCCTTTTGCCCGCCGCTCTGGAGGGTGTGATCAATCTCAGCAACGCCGACAGTATCAAAGCGCGCCTGATCATTGAGGCCGCGAACGGTCCTGTGACAGCCGGTGCTGATGCGATCTTGCGGGAGAAAGGCGTGGTGATCATTCCGGACATGTATGCCAACGCGGGCGGGGTGACTGTGTCTTACTTTGAATGGGTCAAGAACCTCAGCCATATCCGCTTTGGCCGCATGCAGCGCCGCCAGGAAGAAAACCGCCATAGGCTGCTGCTGGAAGAGTTGGAGCGCATCAGCCATGACAACTCGATCAACTGGACGCTCTCTCCGAAATTCCGCGACAAGTATCTCAAAGGTGCGGGCGAGTTGGAGTTGGTCCGGTCGGGCCTCGAAGACACGATGCGCACGGCCTACCAGGAAATCTCAGGCAAGTGGCATGAACGCGAAGATGTGACGGATCTGCGTACAGCCGCGTATTTGGTGGCCATCGATAAGGTGGTCAGCAGCTACGACACGCTTGGGCTGTGATGGGCTGGCCTCTGGACCGTTCTGGGGGCTTGCATGACGTCTGACCCGGTCGCGTTCAATGTGCGCGATACGAAAAACCTGGCGCGCCTCATTCGGGCGCGTCAGTTGTTGGAACGATACAATCGGACAGGACAGCAAGAGCCAGACCTGCGTCGGGACATCCTCGAAGAGCTGTTGGACGGGGTGGCCCCGGGGGTCTGGATAGAGCCGCCCTTTTTCTGCGACTTTGGCGATAACATCACGTTTGGAGCCGGGTGCTTTGTGAACGTGAACTGTGTCATTCTGGATGGCGCGCCAGTGGACATTAGTGCCGGCACTCTCTTGGGGCCGGGCGTTCAGATCTATGCCACGAGCCATCCCCTTGACCCCGATGCGCGTATCTTTGAGCAAGATGGCGTGCCGAGCTACAACACAACCGCCAAGCCCATATCTATTGGGGAAAAGGTCTGGATCGGGGGTGGGGCGATCATCTTGCCCGGTGTCAGGATTGGCGATGGTACCACCATCGGGGCGGGCTCTGTCGTGACCAAAGATGTGCCCGACCGCGTCTTTGCAGCGGGCAATCCAGCGCGGGTCATCCGAGAGCTCTAAATCCTGAGCTGAGGCGGCGGCCTATCCCCCATTGCATTCGCCGCAAAAGGATGATGACACTTTCTGCGACGACGGGAGATGTCACATGGATTTTTCTGGACGCTTTTCGGGGCTGCGCATCCTCAAGGAAGGTCTGACCGGGAACAAGGGCTGGGGGCCGCATTGGAAAGATGCCACGCCCAAGGAGGCCTATGACGTCGTGATCATCGGTGGCGGCGGGCACGGCCTGTCGACGGCGTACTATCTGGCCAAGAACCATGGGATCCGGAATGTCGCTGTTCTGGAGAAGGGGTATCTGGGCGGCGGCAATGTGGGACGGAACACCACCATCGTGCGCGCCAACTACATGATGCCGGGCAATACCGAGTTTTACAGCCATTCCCTGAAGCTCTGGGAGGGGTTGGAGCAGGATCTAAACTACAACGCCATGCTGTCGCAGCGCGGGCAGATCTCGCTCTTTCATTCTGACGGTCAGCGTGACGGCGCGATCCGGCAAGGCAATGCGATGATCAATCAGGGCGATGACGCAGAGCTTTTGTCGGTGGGAGATCTCAAAAAGCTCGTGCCGTTTCTGGATTACAAACAGGCCCGCTATCCGATTTATGGCGCGATCCTGCAGCGCCGGGCGGGCACCGCGCGCCACGATGCTGTGGCTTGGGGTTTTGCGCGCGGGGCCAGTGAGCGGGGCGTGGACCTCATTCAGAACTGCGAAGTCACCGGCATCGACATAGAGGGCGGGCGCGTGACCGGCGTGCAGACCACGCGCGGCGCGATCAAGGCGGGCAAAGTGGCGATCATCGTGGCGGGGCGCAGCTCCAAGGTGGCGGCGATGGCGGGCATGCGCCTGCCGATTGAAAGCCATGTGCTGCAGGCCTTTGTGAGCGAGGGGTTGAAGCCCTGCATTGATCACGTGATCAGCTTTGGCATGGGGCATTTCTACATCAGCCAGTCTGACAAGGGCGGCTTGGTCTTTGGCGGGGATCTGGATTTCTACGCCTCCTATGCCGCGCGGGGCAATTTGCCGACGGTGGAGCATGTCATGGAGGCGGGCATGACGCTGATGCCTGCGATTGGCAAAGCGCGGGTTCTGCGCTCCTGGGGCGGGATCATGGATATGTCGCCCGACGGCTCGCCCATCATCGACAAGACGCATATTGACGGGCTCTTTATTGATTGTGGCTGGTGCTATGGCGGCTTCAAGGCCGTGCCGGGGTCGGGCCATGTGATGGCGCATCTGATGGCGACGGGAGAACATCACGCAGCGGCGACCAAGTTCCGGCTGGATCGATTCCGAACGGGTCAGAACCTGATGGATGAAGAGGGCACAGGCAGCCAGCACAACCTGCATTGAGGCGCGATGAGGGACGTCGGAACATGAACGGATTTGACATCAAGAAGCGGGGCCGCGCGTGAGACTGAAGTGCCCCAATTGCGGCTGGCGGGACATCCGCGAGTTCACCTATATGGGGGCCGCCTCGATGATGGAGCGGCCTGCTGCGAATGCGCCTATTGAAGAGTGGGACGCCTATCTGCACCTGCGCGACAATCCTGACGGAGTTACCCGCGAGCTTTGGTATCACGAATATGGCTGCGGCGCGTGGCTGGTGGTGACGCGCAACACGCTGACCCATGAGGTGATCAAGTGTGAGCTTGCTGAAAAAGTGGCTGCCAAGGCGGCTAAGAAAACGGCGGGGGCGGCATCATGAGGGTGGACGGGGACGGCCTCATCAATCGTGGACGCCGCCTGTCCTTTCGCTTTGACGGGGTGAGCTATAGCGGGTTTGACGGCGACACACTGGCCTCAGCGCTTTTGGCCAATGACGTGCGGTTCATTGGACGGTCCTTCAAGTATCACCGGCCAAGAGGGTTCCTCAGCGCTGGCAGTGAAGAGCCCAATGGCCTGATCACCCTTGGCAGAGGTAAGGGGCAGGAGCCCAATCAGCGGGCCACCATGGTGGAGCTGTCGCAGGGTCTCAGCGCGTACAGTCAGAATGCCTGGCCATCGCTGGGCTTTGACGTGATGGCCGTCAATGATCTGGCCGCGCCGTTTTTGGGCGCGGGCTTCTATTACAAGACATTCATGTGGCCCAAGTCCTTTTGGGAGAGGGTCTACGAGCCGCTCATCAGGCGCGCGGCAGGTTTGGGCGCGCTGTCGATGGAGGCTGATGACGATCTCTATGAAAAAGCCTGGGCGCATTGCGATCTCTTGATCATCGGCGGCGGGCCTGCGGGCTTGATGGCGGCGTTGACGGCGGCTCAGGCCGGAGCCGATGTGATCCTCGCTGACGAGGACACGGTGCTTGGCGGGCGGCTTAATGCCGAGACCATTGAGGTGGACGGTGTTCCGGGGCGCATTTGGGCGGCTGAGATCGCAGCAGAGCTGACCTCGATGGACAATGTGCGCGTCATGACCCGGACAACCGTGACAGGGGCCTATGACAACGGCACCTTTGGCGCGCTTGAGCGGTTGGCGCCCGGTGTCGCAAGTAAAGAAGGTGCACCCAAGGAATGTTTCTGGAGAATTGTCGCCAAACGCGCCGTTTTGGCGGCTGGGGCCCTGGAGCGGCCGATCGCCTTTGCCAATAATGACCGGCCGGGTGTGATGACGGCGGGGGCTGTGCGGGCCTATCTCAACCGGTGGTGCGTGGCCCCGGGCCGACGCGTTGCGATTTTTGGCAACAACTCAGATGC
>CAKZYL010000203.1 GCA_937884705.1 uncultured Roseovarius sp.
GACGTGCAAAATGGGGCGGACCAAATCGCGAGGTGGGGTCGCGTTTGGGCGCAGATCCAAACATGTTCCACCAAGCACAACAACCATCCGTGGGGCCCGTGTGATGTTCGGGTGATACACAAAGGAGGGACACATGGGAGACATCTTAGGGCTCGTTGGAAAACGGCTCGGATTGGGTTTGATCATCTTGCTGGTCATATCCATCATTATCTTCTTCATGGTGGAATTGCTTCCCGGTGACATCGCGCAAGCGGTGCTGGGGCAAGGTGCCACAGAAGAAAACCTCGCCGCTTTGCGTGAACAGATGGGGTTAAACAAACCCGCTGTCGTGCGGTATTTGGACTGGCTCAGCGGTGCTGTTTTGCTTGATTTCGGCACCTCTATCGTGACTGGGGCTCCGGTTGTTGAGACGATCGGCACACGCTTCATGAACACGCTCTTCCTCGCGGCCTACGCGGCCGTGATCGCGGTTCCAATCTCCATCATTCTGGGTGTTTTGGTGGCTCTGCTGCGCAACACGATCTTTGACCGCGCAGCCAACGTTGTGACCCTCTCCTTTATCTCGTCGCCCGAGTTCTTCCTGGGCTACATCCTGATCCTTTACTTCGCGGTGAAGTGGCAGATGTTCCCGGCGATTTCGAGCTTGAGCGATAACATGACGTTCCTTGAGCTTCTTGAGCGCACGTTCCTACCGGCGCTGACCTTGGTCTTGGTGGTGATGGCGCACATGATGCGCATGACCCGAGCGGCGATCATCAACCTGCTCGCATCACCCTATATCGAGATGGCGCGCCTGAAAGGCACACCACCCTGGAAGGTGATTGTGAAACACGCGCTTCCCAATGCCTGGGCGCCGATCATCAACGTGGTCGCGCTGAACCTCGCCTACCTGATCACTGGCGTGGTCCTCGTGGAGGTGGTGTTCGTCTATCCAGGTATCGGACAGGCCCTCGTGGACTCAGTGGCCAAACGGGACTTCCCGGTGGTTCAGGCCTGCTGTCTCATCTTCGCGGCGACCTTCATCTTGCTCAATCTGGCAGCGGATGTTGGCGCAATCCTCACTAACCCGCGTTTGCGGCATCCGAAGTAAGGGGATCGCGAAATGTTTGTACTAATATACTTCGTCTTTCTGACGGTGTGCTTCCTAGCGTCTGCTTATTTCAACCAGCGTACAGCATTCATGCTGACCTTCTCACTGTTCATGATCTCGATGATCCTGTTCATCGTCGGCGGCGATGCGGCGCTGAGATCTGTCGCAATTGGGGCCGCGCTTTTGGCAGGGGCCGCTGCGGTGTCTTTCGGTTTCAAGGAATTCCTTGTGCAGATGGCCGATGGCGACGCGGGCGCGTTCCTGCGGGGCGGCATGATGCTTCCGGTCATGGGTGTTTTTGCCCTGCTGGCGTTTGCCTCGGCATATCTTGGCTGGGGCGTCACAGAGGTGTTCATCACCCTTGTGGTCCTCGCTTTGATCCTTGCGCCTATGTCGCCTGACTTTGCCAAAGAATTGCGCACAGCTCCCTTGACCGCGGCCTTCGGTATGTTCGTGATCTTCGTGGTCTCGATCATGGCGATCTATGCGCCACTCATCGCACCGTATGGAGAGGCAGAGGTGATTTCCTCGGCCTTTGCACCTCGGGATGAAAGCCTGTTGCTGGGCGCGGACCAGCTGGGTCGTGACATGTTCAGCCGCGTCATCTACGGCGCGCGGAACACGGTGACGCTGGCCCTTCTTGGGACGACACTTGCGTTCATTCTGGGCGCGATGGCGGGTCTCCTGGCGGCCACAAAGGGCGGCATGTTTGACCAGGCCATGGGCCGGACAGCGGATGTGATCATGTCGATCCCCTCGCTGATCTTCGCCTTGCTGATGCTGTCGATCTTCGGCGGCTCTCTGGCCAGCCCATCGACCAGCTTCTACCTGCTCTTTGGCTTTGCCATCATCGTGGGGCTTTTGTTCCTTGCGGCGGCAGCAGAAGGGGCCATGGGATGGGTCATTGGTGCGGCTGTGATGATCGGCGCAGGCCTCGCCTTTGCGGCGGCCGGTACGACGATCTTTGATGCCTCCGAAGTCATCCTGATCCTCGTTGTTGCGGTGATCTACTCGCCGCGTGTGTTCCGCCTTACCAGGGCGGTCGCGGGCAACGTGGTCGTGATGGACTATATCGAAGCGGCCAAGCTGCGCGGTGAGGGCAACTGGTACCTCATCCGTCGTGAAATCCTGCCCAACTCCACGGCGCCACTCGTCGCGGAATACGGTCTGGAATTCTGTTTCGTGTTCCTCCTGATCGCGGGTCTGAGCTTCCTTGGCCTCGGTATTCAGCCGCCCACGGCGGACTGGGGATCGATGGTGCGAGAAAACGCGACCCTTATTTCGTTTGGTGACCCAACACCGCTTATCCCGGCTGCGGCGATTGCCCTGCTGACGATTGCGGTCAACTTCGTCGTCGACTGGATGCTGTTCCGGTCCTCAGGCCTAAAGGAGCAATGATCCATGGCTGAGCAAAAGAAAGAAGTCCTTCTGAAAATCAGGGATCTGAAGATCCAAGGTTACACAGATGAAACTTGGATCGACATCATTAAGGGTGTCGATCTGACCCTCCACCGTGGTGAAGTGATGGGTCTAATCGGAGAATCCGGTGCGGGCAAATCCACGATCGGGGCGGCCGCCATGGGCTATGCTCGCGACGGAACGCGCATCACCGATGACTCATCTATTGAGTTTGACGGAATGGAGTTGACCACCGCGTCGGAAGGGGAGCGTCGCGCTTTGCGCGGCTCTCGTATCGCCTATGTCGCGCAATCAGCGGCGGCGTCGTTCAATCCGGCGCACAAGCTGATTGACCAGCATACCGAGGCCCCGCTTCAATACCGCATCAAGAAGCGGGTAGAGGCCCAAGAAGACGGTGTAGAACTCTATCGCCGTCTGCGCCTGCCGAACCCTGATGAGATCGGTTTCCGCTATCCGCACCAGGTGTCGGGCGGTCAGTTGCAGCGTGCAATGACGGCGATGGCCATGTCGTGTCGGCCGGACCTCATCATCTTTGATGAACCGACCACCGCTTTGGACGTGACCACGCAGATCGAGGTCTTGGCCGCGATCCGTGATATCGTGGAGCAGTTCAACACGGCCGCGCTTTACATCACCCACGACCTCGCGGTTGTGGCCCAGATGGCCGACACGATCAAAGTGCTGCTCAAGGGCAACGAGGTAGAGCAAGCCCCTACCGAAGAGATGCTCAACAATCCCAAAGAAGACTACACCAAGTCGCTTTGGGCCGTGCGCGATTTCACCAGCCCACAGCGGTACCGCCCAAAAGACGGTGTGCCTTTGATTTCGGTAAAGAACGTGGATGCGTCCTATACAGGCGGTGCGAAGGTTCTCGACGATGTGTCCTTTGATATCTACGAGGGCATGACAGTCGCCGTGGTGGGTGAGTCTGGGTCGGGCAAATCGACCACGGCGCGCTGTATCACTGGTCTTCTGCCGCCTTCTAAAGGTGAGATCCTGTTCCGCGGGGAGCCGTTTGAACCGGATTACCGGAAACGGCCTCGAGAGCAGCTGCGTCAATGCCAGATGATTTACCAGATGGCCGATACCGCACTGAACCCAAAGGTGAAGATCTCCGAGATCATTGGCAGACCGGCCCAGTTCTATTCTGGCCTGACGGGCGCTGCGCTGAAGAACCGTGTGGATGAATTGCTCGACCTGATCGAACTTGATCCATCCAAGTTCTACAATCGATATCCGCCTGAGCTTTCCGGTGGTCAGAAACAGCGGATCGGTATCGCCCGTGCGCTTGCCGCCGAGCCTACCTTCATTGTCTGTGACGAGGTGACATCAGCCCTGGATCAGCTTGTGGCCGAGGGTATCCTGCGCTTGCTGGACAAGCTGCAGAATGAACTGAAGCTGGCCTACATGTTCATCACCCATGACCTTGCGACAGTGCGGTCCATCGCGGATGAAGTGGTGGTGATGCAATACGGCAAAGTGGTGGAGCAAGGGCCCAAGGACGACATGTTCAAGCCGCCGCATCATCCTTACACGGATCTGTTGCTCAGCTCCGTTCCTGAAATGGATCCGAACTGGCTTACGACGCTTCTTGAAGAGCGTGGTGTGGACAATGTGGGCGATGCAGCCTCCGCCAAGATGGCAGAGCAAAGCAAGTAACGCGATGTAGCATCCAAAGAGAAACGGCGGGTATCTGACCCGCCGTTTTTTGTTCGAGGTTTTGCGAGGCGCGCCCGAAAGGGAGCGACGAGCGCCGGGTTAATCCCAACAGCTGATCAGAACAGTGATCCCTGTCGCCATCCGGGACAGCGTTTCCGGAGGGACTGGCACGCTCGCCGCGGATGCCTGCGGGAACACACCGGCCTGTTCCAGGACGCGTGTCAGAGCGTCTGAATTCGCTGCAAAGCTCACGCCTTCTGGCAATTGCCGCCCCTCAGTATCGTCCGGTAGTAGCATACCCACGACCGCGCCAAACCCATCCACGATAGGCCCGCCCGCGTCGCCCTCAAGCGGGGCAAGCGCCAAGCGTTTGAGCTGAGTGTCGCCGTCCAATCCGCGCACGTCTGCCAATTGTCCAAATGTCAATGTCGGCGACCCGAGCACACCACCATAGGAAAAGCCCGCCACCGCGATGTCGGACTTCAACTGCGGAGAGACAAGTTGAAAGGCCGCGACAGAATTGGGCGCGAGCGGTGTTTGAGGCCGCAACACCGCGATGCCAATCTTGTCGTCAATCGCCACCACATTGGCGGCGTAATCTTCGTCAATCGTGACGCGTTCGCAGCCCTGGACGGCCTCAAGTGCCGTTATGACGGTTCCCGACGTGTCGACGAAAAACCCCGACCTCGACAGTCTCGGCCGACGAATTTCAAGCCCGGACACCAGATCCACACTTTGGGATTGAGCATCCTTTTGCGTCGAACGCAGCACGCCGGGCACGCGTTGAAAGCTGCCCTGGATCTCGCTGAGCAGGGTGCGACGGCGGTCTTCATCGCCGGTGGGCCAGATCAGAGTAAACCCTTTGATCTCCCCATTCCGGACCCAGGCCTGCGAATGCGACGTGAACGTGCTGTTCTGCCCGCGCAGCGTGAACCCGTCGCCTTCGATCGCGCGCTCCCCCTCTTCGGGCACAATTTCGAGCGTTTGCATAATGTCATATAGCGCAATCAGTTTGTTGCGATCGCCGGGCTGACTGATCAAGAGCATCCGCGCCTCAGGCACCTCGCCTGTGCCTTCAAAAAACACGAATGGGGCCTCATACCGTCCGAACTCAACAGCCGCGAGCGGCACTTTGATCTGAATGCCAGAGGTGTCATCCTGCAGCGTCCGAACGTCGAGATCCTCCAGATCGACTGCGAACTGGTTGATCAGCTCTGCGCGTTGGCGAGATGTCAAAACACCCGTCGCTTCAAATCCAAAACTCGATTGCCACGCGCGAATGCCCGCTCTGGTGCCTGGCCCAAATGACGCGTCAATCGCCCCGGGATAGAACCCGGCCTCCTGCAGCTTTCGCTGTATTTCCATGCGTTCTTCGGTGTTCAATTGCGACTCTGCTTGACGCGCATCAAACTGGGTTTCCTCATTGAGGGCCTCTTGCGTGTCTGGCAAAATGCGTGGCCCTGACTGGGCTGTCGCATCCGAAGCAGTCGCAATCACCAAGAGGCCTAAAAGCAAAGGTAGGATTGAGCGCGTCATGGCAAAAAGGTCTTCCTCTTGGTGAGTCACTGGAACATGGCCCAACTCTAACAGGTTGATGTCTGGGTGCACCCGAAATTTGCGTGCCTCTTTGATTGACCCTTTGACCCGTGCACCGTAGGAGTTTGAGCGCATAAGGCCAGGCCTCTGACGCCTTGGACAGAACGAGCGACAAGGTGGAAGGTGACATGTCTGAAATGCCGGAAAAGCCACGCAGTTTTCAGGAGATCATCCTGCGTTTGCAAAGCTATTGGGCGAGCCAGGGATGCGCCATTATGCAACCCTATGACATGGAGGTTGGCGCGGGTACGTTCCATCCCGCAACCACGCTGCGGTCGCTGGGATCGCGGGCCTGGGCGGCGGCCTATGTGCAGCCCTCTCGTCGCCCGACAGATGGGCGCTACGGGGAAAACCCCAACCGTCTTCAGCATTATTATCAGTACCAGGTCCTGATAAAGCCCAGCCCGCCGGATCTTCAGGATCTCTATCTTGGCTCGCTCAAAGCGATTGGCATCGACATGGGGCTGCATGACATTCGGTTCGTCGAAGATGACTGGGAAAGCCCGACGCTTGGGGCCTGGGGCCTGGGGTGGGAGGTCTGGTGCGATGGGATGGAAGTGAGCCAGTTCACCTATTTCCAGCAGGTGGGCGGGCATGATTGCCGTCCTGTTTCCGGAGAGCTGACCTACGGGCTGGAGCGGCTTGCAATGTACGTTTTGGGTGTGGATCACGTCATGGAGATGCCGTTCAACGATCCTGACGCGCCCATCGCCCTGCGGTATGGAGATGTGTTTCGCCAGACAGAAGAGGAATACAGCCGGCATAATTTTGATGCGGCCAATACGGATGTCTTGCTGCGCCATTTCGAAGAGGCGGAAGCCGCATGTGAGGCGCTTTTGTCCGTTCCGGAGGAGGATCCCAAGACGGGAAAGCGCATCATCATGGCGCATCCTGCCTATGACCAATGCATCAAGGCCAGCCATATCTTCAACTTGCTCGATGCGCGCGGTGTGATTTCGGTGACAGAACGCCAGGCCTATATCGGTCGCGTGCGCGCGCTCGCCAAACAATGCGCGGATGCCTATGTGCGCACCGACGCGGGCGGGTTTGACGCCTGATGGGGAAGTTTTTGTCCATTTTGATTGTCGGCTCGGCGCTGATTGCGGGCGTGGCGCTCTACTACCTGCAGGTTTACCATTTCTATGAAGAGGTGCGGCCCACGGGCGAAGATGACGTTCAACTGACATCTTTGGTCTCCGGCGAGGCCGAGCCCATTCTCTACAGTGGTTTTGAGGGCATCGACGCCAACAGTTCGCCCATTCGGTATCGCGCCTGTTTCACCACGTCTTTGAGCCGGGACACACTTGGTGGCACCTATGAGCCCTATGAGGACGCGGTTCCTTTGGAAGCGCCCGGTTGGTTTGAGTGTTTTGATGCCGGTGAGGTGGGCGCAGGGTTGTCTGACGGGACCGCGCACGCCTATCTGGGACAGCGCGATGTGATCTACGGCATCGACCGCATCGTCGCCATTTTTGAGGACGGTCGAGGCTTTGTCTGGCATCAGATAAACCGCTGTGGTGAGGTGGTGTTTGACGGCCAGCCCGTCCCGGAAGATTGTCCTGCCCCGCCCGAGAGGTAATGGCATGCCCCAGGCGTTTGTGATGCCCGAATTTCTGACCATCACGATGGGCATCGCGGTGTTTCTGACAGGGTCATTTTTGACCCGCCAGTTTGCAGTGTTGAGAAATTTCAACATTCCCGAACCCGTCACGGGCGGATTGCTGGCGGCATTTGTGTTTTGGGGCGTGTCATCAGCGCTCCAGATCGATCTGTCCTTTGAAACGCAAGGTCGCGATATCTTTCTCGTCCTGTTTTTTGCATCAATCGGGCTCAGTGCGCGGGTCTCTGACCTTTTGGCTGGTGGCAAACCTTTGCTTTTGTTGTTAATTTTGACGATTACGTTGATCGTCGCGCAGAATGTTGTCGGCGTTTTTGGCGCGACGGTCTTTGGGTTTCCGCCACAAAGTGGCGTGCTTTTCGGGTCGGCCGCGCTCATAGGTGGCCATGGGACGGCCATTGCCTGGTCTCCCGAAGTGGCTGCGGTTACCGGTATGGATGGGGCGGCAGAGCTTGGGGTGGCGGTGGCCACGATTGGCTTGATCCTTGCGGCTTTGATTGGCGGACCGATCGCCAAATACCTTGTGGCGCGTGACAGTCTGGCCCCGGACCGCCCGGACGAAGATCATACGGTCGGTTTGCCCAATGACGAGAGCACGGCACCAGGTCTTATCACGCATATCACCCTTATGCGGGTGGTCTTGGTGCTCAACCTCTGTGTGATCGGTGGCTTTTTCCTCTCTCAACTGATTGAGGAAACAGGCCTGAGATTGCCTCTGTTTGTGCCCTGCCTGATCGTGGGCATTGTCATTGGTAACGCGTTAAGTGCGCTCATGCCAAATGCCCCGCCAATCGCGCGATCTCCAACACTGGCTGTCGTGTCTGAATTCACCCTGAGCGTTTTTCTAGCCATCTCTCTGATGACCTTGGATTTTTCTGCTCTGGCCGGTTTAGGCCTTCCTTTGACGACGATACTTGCAGCGCAAACCATCTTCGCGGTGATCTTTGTGGTCTATGTGCTGTTTCCCGTTTTGGGGCGAGGATATCGGGCGGCTGTTCTGGCGGCTGGTTTTGGCGGGTTTGCCTTGGGTGCGACACCCACGGCGATTGCAAACATGACTGCTGTGACCAAACGATATGGCCCGTCCCCCATGGCGTTCGTCGTTTTGCCCTTGGTGTCGGCATTCTTTGTCGATATCGCAAACGCGTTCGTCATTCAGACGATTGTTGGATTTTGAAAGTGAACCATGCCTGACCTTTTGATCGAACTCTTCTCGGAAGAAATCCCGGCGCGGATGCAGCGCCGCGCCTCGGAGGATTTGCGCGATCGGGTCACAGGCGGGCTGCGTGAGGCGGGGCTGACTTTCGGCGAGTCGCATGCCTATGCCACGCCAAGGCGGCTGGCTTTGGCCGTCGAAGGGGTGGATGCCCAAAGCCCCACCGTTGTGGAAGAGCGCAAGGGGCCGCGTGCAGATGCGCCCGAAAAGGCGATCGAAGGGTTTTTGCGCGGTGCCGGTGTGGCGCGTGAGGATCTTGAACTGCGCGATGAGAAAAAGGGCCAGGTCTACTTTGCCAAGATCACAAAGCCCGGGCGCAGCGCTGATGTGATCGTGGCCGAGGTTCTTGAGAGTGTTGTGCGCAATTTTCCATGGCCCAAATCCATGCGTTGGGGTGCAGGCAGTTTGCGGTGGGTGCGACCGTTGCAATCGATCCTGTGCATCCTGACCGAGGGCGATGCGGCGCGTGTTGTGGCGCTCGACATCGACGGGATCGCCGCAGGGGACACGACCGAAGGCCATCGGTTCATGGCGCCTGGGCGCTTTGCCGTGGGCAGTTTCTCGGAGTATGAGGCGGGCCTTCTTGAGCGCAAGGTTGTTTTGAACCCGAAAGAGCGAGCAGAGGCCATTGAGACAGCGGCCGAGAGCCTTGCCCAGTCTGCGGGGCTGGAGGTTGTGCCGGATGCAGGGCTTTTGGCGGAAGTGAGCGGTCTGGTGGAATGGCCGGTGCCGCTCATGGGGGAGATCGAAGAGGCGTTTCTGGACCTCCCCCCGGAAGTGCTGCAAAGCTCCATGCGTGAGCATCAGAAGTTCTTTTCCCTGCGCAATCCAGAAGCAGGGCAGATCGAGCGGTTTGTGACAGTCGCCAATGTGGAGACCGCAGATGACGGCGTCACGATCCTGGCGGGCAACCAGAAGGTTCTTGCGGCTCGATTGTCGGATGCAAAGTTCTTTTGGGAAAACGACCTGCGCGTGGCGCGTGACGGGATGGGCGCTTGGCTTGAAAAGCTTGAAAACGTGACCTTCGAGCGAACGCTTGGAACGCAGGCCGCTCGGGTCGCGCGCATGGAAACACTGGCACGAGAAATTGCGCCTGTGGTGGGAGCCGATCCAGAGCTTGCCGGAGAAGCCGCACGTGTGGCCAAAGCCGATCTCAGTTCAGAAATGGTCAATGAGTTTCCCGAGTTGCAGGGTGTGATGGGGCGTTACTATGCCGTTGAGGCTGGTCTGCCAGAGGATGTGGCCGTTGCGTGTGAAGAGCATTACTCGCCGCTCGGGCCCTCTGACGAGGTCCCAACGCGTCTCGTCTCGGTGGCCGTGGCGCTCGCAGATAAGCTGGATACCTTGATCGGGTTTTGGGCGATTGATCAAAAACCCACCGGATCAAAAGATCCGTTTGCGTTGCGCCGCGCAGCGCTTGGGGTAATTCGGCTGGTTCTGGAGAACGAAAAACGCCTTGGATTGAGGAATTTTATCAATTCTGGCTTTGTAGCTCATGGTGTGCCGGGGCCTGACCCAAGCGACCAAGAAGACTTTACTGGAATGGCACAACGATTCAGTTTGCTAACTTTCATCCATGACCGTCTTAAGGTGTATTTGCGCGATCAAGGGCTGAGCCATGACGTGATTGACGCCTGTCTGGCGCTCGAAGGCGACGATGATCTTGCCCTTGTGGTGGCCCGTGCCCGCGCGTTGCAAGCGGTTTTGGCCACAGACGATGGTGAAAACCTCGTCCAAGGGTTTAAACGCGCCAACAATATCCTCACGCAAGCTGAAGAAAAGGACGGTGTTGAGTATTCCTACGGCGCGGACATCAAGTTTGCCGAAGCCGCAGAAGAAAGGACATTGTTTGAGGCGCTTGATCGCGGAGAGGCGGAGATTTCAAAAGCAGTGCTCGCGGAGGACTTTGAGGCGGCCATGGGCGCTATGGCGGCGCTGCGTGGTCCGATTGACGCGTTTTTCGAAGCAGTGCAGATCAATTCAGACAATGATATCCTGCGCCGAAATCGCCTCAATATGCTGAGCCGCATTCGCCAGATTTGCCGTCAGGCTGCGGACCTGAGCCGCTTGGAAGGCTGACGCATGCACAGGTCGCACTGTCGCGGTAAGATGACACAGGAGGGTTGCTTTTGTGTCGTTGAAAGGCAAAAGTGCTGCGGTGCAGCATAACCAAGACCATATCACCCTGATCACGCCGGATGCGCCATTGTCCGCGGCCACCCACGGTGGACGCGCCAAGTGCCTGCAGCGCTTGGTGCGCCTTGATCTGCCCGTGCCGCAGACATTGGCCCTTTCATTTCAAACGGTTCGGGGCATAGCGGCCGGTGATTTGCCGGACCCCGAGACGCTGCTCGCGCCCTTTTCCCACTGGGCCGTGCTCTGCGTGCGCCCATCGTCGGAAGACCCGGATTGGGGTGGCCCTGGCGCGGTTTTGAACATCGGTATGAATGGGGCCAACCACCTGGAGCTGTCACATCAGATTGGCGAAGAAGCCTCGGCAGAGCTTTACTTGCGCTGTGTCCAGGCCTTTGCCATTCATGTCGCGCGCCTCGACCCGGAAATGTTCGAAGATGTCTCTGACAACCCAATCGAAGGCTTGCGTCAGGCGCTCAGAGCCTATGAGGACGAAACCGAAGAGCCGTTCCCCCAGGATCGTGGCGTGCAGTTGCTGGAAGTGCTGCGATCCATGGCGCGCGCCTGGGAAGGGACGACGGCGCGGCTTTTGCGTCAGGCGAAGGGCGCGCCAGTTGATGCAGGCCTTGGTCTGGTTGTGCAACAGATGGCGCTTGGCCTGGGCAAAGGCGAAAGCGGGTCTGGCGTGATGCAGCTGGTCAATTCCTCGACCGGGGAGCGCAAGATCACCGGGCGCTATCTGAGCCAAAGCCAAGGACGCGAAGCGCTGAGCCAAGGCGCGGATGCGTTGTTTCTCGAGCGCGATCCAAGGGGGCCGTCGCTGGAAGAGTTGGCGCCGGAGGCCTTTGCAGAGCTCAAGGATCACACCGGTGTCATGCGGCACCGGCTGCGAGAGGAAATGCAAGCCGAGTTCACGATTGAGAACGGCAAACTCTTCCTTCTGGATGGCATTCGCGTTGCGCGAACCGCCAGGGCCGCAGTCGCGATCGCCGTTGCCTTGGCGGAAGACAAGATCATTTCTCATGAAGAGGCGCTTTTGCGCATTGAACCCAGGGCGCTGAACGAACTTTTGCACCGACAGGTGGATCCGAACGCGCGGCGTGACGTGCTGGCCCGCGGGATTGCCGCAAGCCCCGGCGCGGCAAGCGGGCGGATCGTGTTTGATGCAGAAGAAGCGCAGGCCAGCGAAGCCCGTGAAGAAGCCTGCATTCTTGTCCGAAAAGAGACCAGCCCCGAAGACATCCGCGGGATGCACGCCGCCGCTGGTGTGTTGACTGAGCGTGGAGGGATGACGAGCCATGCAGCGGTGATAGGTCGTGGCATTGGGACGCCGTGCGTTGTAGGGGCGTCGGAAATCGAGATCCGGCCTCGGCGCAAGCAGCTGATTTTCCCCGATGGGCGGATTTTGAAAGCCGGTGATCTGGTCACGATTGATGGGACAAGTGGCGACATTCTGGCGGGTGACACGCCGCTTTTGGAAGCCGCGCATGATGATGCGCTGAACACGTTGATGGCGTGGGCTGATGATGCGCGCGATATCAAAGTGCGCGCCAATGCAGACACCCCGGCCGATGCGGAGCTTGCGCGCGGGTTCAAGGCGCAAGGCATCGGTCTTTGCCGCACAGAGCACATGTTTTTTGAGCCCGACCGCATGACCGCGATGCGAGAGATGATCTTTGCCGATGAAAGTGACGATCGCGCGGCGGCGTTGGAGATCCTCTTGCCGATGCAGAGGGCCGACTTCATTGAAGTCTTTCGCATTATGCAAGGCCAACCGGTGTGCATTCGTCTGTTTGATCCCCCGCTGCACGAGTTCCTTCCGACCGATCGATCGGGGATGAGAGAGCTGGCGGAAGCCCTTGATCTTCCGCTGTCCGATGTGACGCGACGGGTCGAGAGCCTGATGGAATACAATCCCATGCTGGGCATGCGTGGGGTGCGTCTTGGGATCACTGTCCCTGAGATCTATGACATGCAGGCGCGTGCGATTTTTGAGGCAGCCATTGAAGCAAGCCGTGAAGGAGATCCCGTTTCGCCGGAGATTATGATCCCGCTTGTGAGCGCAAAGCGGGAAGTGGAATTGGTGAAAACGCGGATTGATGCTGTGGCCGCCGCCGTGCGCACAGAGCAAAAAGCGGATTTTGATTTCGAATTGGGCGTGATGGTGGAAACGCCGCGGGCGGCCTTGCGAGCTCATGAGATTGCGCCTCAGGTTTCGTTTTTGAGCTTTGGAACGAATGACCTCACGCAGATGGCCTATGGGCTGAGCCGTGATGATGCGGGGCGGTTCATGTCAAGCTATGTCCAACAGGGCGTTTTTCCCGAAGATCCGTTCCATTCGCTGGACACTGAAGGGGTTGGCGAGCTTTTGACAATTGGGGCAGAGCGCAGCCGCGCGGTGACGCCTGGCCTGACGCTGTCGATTTGCGGCGAACATGGCGGAAACCCCGAATCGATTGCGTTTTGCCGCGCCGCAAAATTCAACTATGTGTCGTGCTCGCCGTTCCGTGTTCCGGTTGCGCGCCTTGCCGCCGCTCAGATCGCTTTGTGCGAAAAGATGGGTAATGGATTGAAATAAAAAAAATTTTCCTGTTTGGGCGGAGCGCATAAAGGCGCTCCGTTAACCATGCTGGGATCCGACGCTGGGGCCGGGCTGGACCTTTTGCATACGATGACGTATCAAATTTGATCTAAATTCGCGGATTTGTTCGCGATTGCTTGTACTTACACGGCTTTGTTGGTGTTGTCTGGGGGTGTACTTGATGGTTCGCTTGGGTTTTGCGATCTTGGTCGCGAGCAGTTTGGCTGCGTTTGCAGAGACGACTGTGGATGAGCTTATTGTGGATGAACAACGCATTCTAAGTGCTGCGTCGGACCAGCATTTGGGGAAATTGCTGAAGCGCCCCGACATTGAAATCACGTATTCTGCGGAATGGCTCTCTTTGCAGAGTGTTGAGGCCAAGGGCAACGATTGGAGGTGTCTTGCCGAAGCGCTTTATTTTGAAGCACGGGGTGAGAGCGTCAAAGGACAGTTTGCGGTAGCCGAGGTGATCTTGAACCGCGTCGACAATCCGGACTTCCCTGATACGGTTTGTGGTGTGGTGCATCAGGGCGCTGGCCGTAAATACCAATGCCAGTTCACGTACATTTGTGATGGGTACAAAGAAGTCATAAACGAGCCGCGCGCGTTTGAGCGCGTGGGAAAGATTGCGCATCTCATGGTGGAGGGTGCCCCTCGGCCGCTGACGAAAGGGGCCACGCATTATCACACGCGGGCCGTCTCACCCAATTGGGCGAGAGTTTATCCACGTGTGGCCACGATTGGTGTGCATCACTTTTACAAACGGCCCACGCGGGTGTCTTCGAACTGATAATTCGGTTGACTCGAGACTGAGCCTAGGTAAAAGGCAGGCTTCATGGAATTCTTAGGGTTTGGGTGCAAAGACCTGGCCCGGTGCAGGAGCGAAACGCATGGCTAAGCCAACCACCATCAAAATTCGCCTGAACTCGACCGCTGGCACGGGACATTTCTACGTGACGAAGAAGAATGCGCGGACGATGACCGAAAAGATGACGGTTCGGAAATACGACCCGGTCGCGCGCAAGCATGTCGAATACAAGGAAGGCAAGATCAAGTAAGGCTTGATACTGCGCTGGAAGAGAGCCGTGCTTTGCACGGCTTTTTTTGTTTTCGCAGGATGCTCGCCGCTCCCTTTCGGGCGCGTCTCGCGATGGAACCGCGCAATAAAAAAGGCCAGCGTCAGAGCTGACCTTTTGGATTTGTGTTTGCTTTCGTTTTATTCGCGACTTCCGAACAAACTCAGCAACATAATGAACATGTTGATGAAGTTGATATACAGGCTCAGCGCGCCCATGATGGCGGCCTTTCCAAGCCACTCTGTATCGCCTTGCTGCGCGAACATCACGTATTCGCTCTTGATACGCTGCGTGTCATAGGCTGTCAGACCTGCAAAGATCAGAACACCCAGAACGGAAACGGCGAACATGATCGCTGGCGAGCCCAGGAAAATGTTCACTATGGACGCAACGATCAGGCCAATAACGCCCATGATCAGGAAGCTACCCCAGCCGGAAATGTCTTTCTTGGTTGTGTAGCCCCACATGGAAAGCCCTGCGAATGCGATCGATGTGATCAAGAACACTTGCGCGATCGAAAAGTCGGTGAAGACCACGAAGATGTAGCTGATGGACACGCCCATCACCACGGCAAACACGTAGAAGAAGAGCTGTGCCGCTGCGGAAGACAGCCGTCCAATCGCTGCGCTGAACGCGAACACCATGATCAAAGGTGCGAACATCACGATGTACCGGGTGAAGCCCGTGAACAGGACGCTCATCAAAGCCGCGTTGTTACCTACGGCCCACGCGGCCGCAAACGTGAGCAACATGCCTACGGACATTGTGCCGTAGACCTTGTTCATGTGGGAACGTAATCCTTCATCAATCTGGGCGGCGCGTGCTCCCGTTGCCGTCCGGATTGTGTTGAGTTCAGCCATCAAAGCCTCCGAAATTTGTGTCTCACAAGCTCAATGCATGAGCTTTGCACTAAATATCGGCAAGGTGCGGTCGTATTTCAAGGGAAACCGGGTCGCAGGGGACCCGGTTTTTGGAAACTGTGGAGTGTTTTTGGTGACGTTGGGGAAACAGCGGGCTTTTATTCAAGTTTTACGATTACTTGAGCCAATGCTCCGGCACATCCCAGAAACCGCTTTTAGCTTCTTTTTCCGCTTGCGCACGGGTCACGCCAATGTCTTCGAGTGCACGATCGTCCAATCGGGCGAGGGCGCTGCGTTGGCGGTGCAGCGACAGGAAATCCATAAGGGAAAACCGACGCCTGTCAGAGGAGGCGGTGACGGAATGGTATGTTGATCTTGTAGCCATGGTGTCTTCCTTTCGATTTCGTGATGCATTTGCGTGGTTTCATATTTGACGTTGATATATTTGGATCACGAAGTTAGATTTGTGAAACGAATGTTTGTGACCAATACCATCAAGGATTGTGATGAATGAGAAATCTCGACATGACGACGCTGCGATCTTTTGTGACTGTTGCCGAGCAGGGTGGGGTGACCCGGGCTGCTGCGGCGCTCAATCTCACGCAATCTGCAGTTTCGATGCAGATCAAACGGCTCGAAGAACTCTTGGACGTAGAGCTGTTTGAGAGGGCCAATCGAACCCTGACGCCCACAGCCTCTGGGGATTTGCTGCTGACCTATGCGCGCAAGCTGGTTGATCTGAACGATGAGGCCGTGGGACGGCTGACAGACAAGGTCTATGAAGGAGAGATTACCCTCGGGGCGCCATATGACATTGTCTATCCGGTGGTGCCAAAGGTCTTAAAGCAGTTCAATGCGCTTTATCCGCGCGTGAAGATGCAGCTTGTGTCGTCGAGCACGATCAAATTGATCAAATCCCTGGAGCGAGGTGAGGTAGACTTAATCCTGACGACAGAAGAAGATTTGCGGCCTGGTGGGGAAACCCTGGCTGAGGTTCCGCTGCGCTGGACAGGGGCGCCCGGTGGGCAGGCCTGGAAAAAACGCCCCTTGCGGCTGGCCTTCTGTAGCTTCTGCATTTTCAGGCCGATTGCGATGCGGTGCTTGGATCAAGCGGGCATTGATTGGGAGTTAGTCGTCGAATCAGAAGATGATCGTGCTGTCGAAGCGCTTGTCAGTGCTGATTTGGCGGTTGGCGCCTTGATGGCTGACAGTGTCCCGCCGCATTTGGAAGCTTTGAACACAGGTGGCGTTTTGCCGGACCTCGGCCTGCAAAAGGTCAACATGTATGGGGTTTCGAACCGGAAAGAAGGCCTGATTGAAGATCTTGCGGGAATGCTTCGGCAAGGCTTTGCGCCGGTCAAATCGCCGATGCTTGTCACATCGTGATAACGACCTTTCCCGTTGATCGGCGGCTTCTTAGGAGCTCCAAGCCCTCAGCTGCGCGCTCTAGCGGGAAGATATCGCTGATATGAGGCTTGATCTCACCGGCGATGTACATCTCAAAGAGCTTCGACAGGCTGTCTGTCAGCGCGGCGGGTTTGAACTTCAGATAGCCACCCCAGTAAAATCCGATGAGGGAAATGTTCTTTACGAGCAGATGGTTGGCGGGCACTTTTGGCACGTCGCCGCTTGCAAAGCCGATGCTGAGAATGCGGGCTTCGGGTTTGCAAGCTCGTAATGCGCTGGTGAATTGATCGCCTCCCACAGGGTCGTAGACGACATCCACGCCCCCCAACGATTTGCAGGCCTCCCGAATATCCTCTGTCTTGGCGTCGATCAGGTGATCGGCACCAGCGTTTCGCGCGACCGCAAGCTTTTCAGGACCGCGCGCGCAGGCGATGACCTTGGCGCCCATAACCTTGCCGATCTCCACGGCGGTCAAACCAACGCCGCCGGCAGCACCCAACACGAGCAAGGTTTCGCCAGGTTGTAAGCGCGCTTTGTAGTCAAGTGCCATGTGGCTGGTTCCATAGGCCACCAGAAAGGCGGCCGCGTCTGTGAAGGGCATATCATCCGACAGAAGAACGCATCGGTCCGCCGGAAATACCCCGTACTCAGCCAGGCCGCCGCTGCCGCCAAAAACCGCCACTCGAGATCCAACAGTTGGGCTGCTGACTCCTGGGCCAACGCTCTCGACGATGCCCGCGACCTCCATGCCGAGGGTAAAGGGGGGCTCTGGAGTGTCCTGATATTCGCCTTTGATCATCAAAAGGTCGGCAAAGTTAAGCCCACACGCTTCGATTTTAACCTTCACCTCATTTTCTTTGGGCGTCGCATTATCGATAACTTTTAATGAGGGCGCTGCGCCGAAATGGGTCACTTGGAAAGCATGCATGGGTTTGTCCACCTTTAATGATGTCGGCTAAGGGCTTGGCATTGCGTGTCAAATAGTGCGTCTGGTGTCAATCGCCTGTCACGACCATGGCGCGCGGCGGTTACGTGCCTCACTGTACGAGCGTTCATTTCTACACCCTTGAATTGTTATGCCATCGCGATAATCCCCTATTTAGGTAACGGTTTTGCTTGAAAATTTCGCGTGCGTAGGTACCTTGCGCTCACAAAATAGGAGTGCGGTCTCGGTTGTATCCTCGAACTGAGAGTGTTTATTCAGGCGTTTCGTAAAAGATCGTGGTGGTGATTTGCGGAATCGCATGCGTAAGAGGAATTGGGAGTTAAATATATGGCGCATCATGTAGATGTTCATGTGGGAAAACGCATTCGGCACAGAAGGTGGCTGGCCGGAATGACGCAACAAAATCTTGCGGAGAGCGTTGGCATCAAATTTCAACAGATCCAGAAGTATGAAACCGGGGCGAACAGAGTAAGCGCGTCTCGGCTTTGGGATATCGCGGACGCGCTTGACGTGAATGTTGGGTTTTTCTTCGAAGGTCTTGATCAGGAGGCCCAGGTGGAAGGGCAATCCGGTGAGGGGGCTCCTGCAGACATTCTAAGCGACAAAGAGGCCTTGGAACTGATCCGATCATACTATTCGATCCCTGAAAATCAGCGACGGCGTTTGTTTGATTTGGCACGGGTTTTAAGTGACGTCGCTTGAAAGGCCTCAGAATGACTCGGGTGACCCCTGCTTGATCAAGCGGGGGTTATTTTTGTGAAGACAGACGGTATTGTGGACACGGCTCATCTTTTGGCGGATGCGGCGCGACGGGCGATTCTGCCCTATTTTCGATCTGCCGGATTACTGGCCGAAAACAAAGAAACGGATGCATTTGATCCTGTGACAGAGGCGGATCGCGCAGCGGAACGCGCCATGCGCGCGATCCTTCGGGATAAGCGACCTCAGGACGGTATACTTGGCGAAGAATACGGCGCGACACGGGGTGAGAGTGGCTTGACCTGGGTCCTTGATCCGATTGACGGAACCCGTGGCTTTATGTCCGGTACCCCGACCTGGGGGGTGTTGATCGCCGTGTCGGATGAGAACGGCCCAATATACGGCATGATTGACCAGCCTTATGTGGGCGAGCGTTTTGAAGGCGGGTTGGGGCGCAGTGTGATGGCGGGTCCGCAGGGCACACAGGATTTGGGTGTGAAAGGCAACCAAGACCTGAGCCAATCCGTTTTGTTCACCACATTTCCCGAGGTGGGGACTGCCAATGAGGGCGCTGCGTTCAAATCTGTTGCAGACCGGGTGAAATTGACCCGCTACGGAATGGACTGCTACGCCTATGCGCTGCTCGCGGCAGGACAGATTGACCTGGTCATTGAAGCTGGATTGGCCGCCTACGATATCCAGGCGCCGATCGCGGTGGTCGAAGCGGCCGGGGGGATCGTCACGGATTGGTCCGGTGGGCCTGCGCATCTGGGCGGACGCGCTGTTGCCGCCGCTGGAAATACGCAACACGCTGCGGCTTTGGAGATTTTATCGGAATTCATTTGACCGAGGCCATGTTTGATACCGTCGTCCCTGTCTCGGGCGGGTTATGACGTGATCACAGAAAAGGCCGCGCATTTCGGTGCACGGCCTTCTTTGTCTTGTGGACGAACTGTTTAGGTTTCGTCGCTGTTCTCGTCGCTTTCCGGAAGCACCTCTTCGACGCTTTCCGCCAGGTCTGCGTCTTCCGCAGCGGCAGATCCGATGTCTTCAAATAGCTCGGCAATTTCGAAATCAGCGGCTTCTTCTTCTTCGGCTGCCAGTTCCTGGATGGTCTTGCCAGACGCCTGCAGTTCGGCTTCTTCCAAGGACCGCGCGACGTTCAATGTGATTGTCGCCTCGACCTCTGGATGCAGGGAGATTGAGACAGAATGCAGGCCGAGTTCTTTAATCGGACCAGTCAGCGCCACCTGCTTGCGATCAAGGCTGAATCCCGCCTCGGTCGCGGCATCTGCGGCATCGCGTGTTGTGACGGATCCGTAGAGCGCGCCAGAATCAGAGGCCTGACGAATGACAACGAACTGTTCGCCATCAAGCTTGTCCGCCAGAGATCCGGCCTCCGTCTTGGTTTCGAGATTGCGTGCTTCCAGCTGCGCTTTCTGGGCCTCAAACTGCGCGATGTTGTGGGCAGACGCCGAGAGCGCCTTTTTCTGCGGCAGAAGATAGTTGCGCGCATAGCCTGGCTTTACATCCACAACTTCGCCCATCTGGCCCAGCTTGGCCACGCGTTCGAGTAGGATAACTTGCATCAGCTTTCTCCTTACTTCACAGCATAGGGCAAAAGAGCCAGGAAACGCGCGCGTTTGATGGCACGGGCGAGCTCACGTTGCTTTTTCGCAGAGACAGCGGTGATACGGCTCGGCACGATTTTACCACGCTCTGAGATGTAGCGCTGCAAAAGCTTGGTGTCTTTATAGTCAATCGCCGGAGCATTGTCGCCCGAGAAGGGGCAGACCTTTCGGCGGCGGAAAAATGGTTTTGCGGCCATGGTTTAGTCCTTTCCTACGAGCTGATCAGCGACGCTCGCGGCGGTCACCGCGATCATCTTTTTTCTGCATTTGGACCGACGGACCTTCTTCATGCTCATCGACCTTGATCGTCAACACGCGCATCACATCGTCATGCAGGCGCATCAGGCGCTCCATTTCCTGAATGGCAGGTGCCGGGGCATCCGTTTTCAGAAAGGCGTAATGCCCTTTGCGGTTTTTGTTGATCTTGTAGGCCATCGTCTTGATGCCCCAATACTCGCTTTCGACGATCTTGCCGCCATTGTCCGCGAGGACTGCGCCAAAATGTTCAACGAGACCTTCAGCTTGCGTGTTGGACAAGTCCTGACGCGAGATAAAAACATGCTCATAAAGCGGCA
>CAKZYL010000204.1 GCA_937884705.1 uncultured Roseovarius sp.
GGGCCATGGTGTCTGCGTGGTCCTGGCTGGACGGGTCATAGGTCCAATTCTGGCGAAACATGTAACTGCCGCGATTGGGCCAGTGAAACTGGTAGAGGTCGATCACATCGGTTTGCAGGCGTCTCAGCGAGCCTTCGACGGCGTCCGGGATGGTTTTGGCCGAAATGGGTGCGCCATCGCGCGCGCCTTTGAACCCTGCCCCTGAGTGTTTGGTGGCGAGGACCACATCGTTGCGGCGTCCGGTCTTGGCAAACCAGGTGCCGACGATGGTCTCCGTCAAGCCCGTTGTCTCAGGAGAGATCGGGTTCACCGGATACATCTCAGCGGTGTCGATAAAATCGATGCCGTGATCGAGCGCCATATCGATTTGGCCATGGCCCTCGGCCTCGGTGTTTTGAGTGCCCCAGGTCATGGAGCCAAGGCAGAGCGCACTCACCTCAATCCCGGTGCGGCCAAGCGGGTTTCTTTGCATGTTGGGGGATCCTTCGGTTTGGTTGGGTACGGTTTAGCGCGTTTGATGCAGGGGGTATAGGGGCCGCTCACCCGTCGCTTTCGCTCCGGTCTCGCCGGTGGGTCAGGTGCGTTTTAGGGTTGAGAACATTTAGTGAACATTGTAGCATTGCGTGATGAATGCCTTTGCCAATACACAGCTTCTGACGCGCCACACCCATCGGACGGGTCCCGAGCTGAAACTGATGGAGGAGATCAGCCTGCCCCAGGCCCGCGCCCATGAGGTGTGCGGCAATGCCCGGCATCTCTTCGCACTGATGGTGGCAAAGGCTTTGTCTGGTCATGTTTTCTGGATCACGCCGTCCTGGCAAGCGGAAACGCTCAATCCCGAAGGTATGCTGGCCCTGGTGGATCCGTCGCGCTTCACATTCGTCTCTGCGCGGCGGCCAGACGATATCCTGTGGTCCTTGGAAGAGGTGTTGCGCAGCGGAGCGGTGCCGCTTGTGGTGGCCGAAATGCCCGAGCCGCCCGCGATGACCCCGGTGCGACGGCTGCATCTGGCCGCAGAAAGCGGCGCCAAGGACGGGCGCGTGCCCCCCATGGGCCTGCTGCTGACCCCCGGTGATGGCGGGGCCCCCGGGATCGAGACACGCTGGCATATGGCGCAGCATCACGCACCTCAAAACCCGTGCTGGACACTGTCCCGCCGCCGCGCTCGCACAGCCCCGCAGAAAAGCTGGCATCTGCAAGGACGGCCCGGCACATGGCAGCTTGTGGCTCATGGGGACAGTCAAATTGAGCTCAGCTGAGACCGCCCTCGCATGAGGGTGAAGGCTTGTGAATGGTCACGGCGGAAAATACGCCTAAAACCATCTTCATGAGACAGCTCATCCACCTTTTCGTCTTAATGACATGCATCAGCGCCGCCCCGGTCGTGGCCGCGCCAGAAAGTTACACGCTCGACATGGATCAATCGGTGGTGGGCTTTACCTATCAATTTCAGGGCAATCCGCGTCAGGGACGCATGCCGGTCTCCACCGCCGTGATGGATCTTGACCTCGACAACATCGCCCGCAGCCGCGTGACTGTCACCCTGAACGCAGCCCAAGCCAATGCCGGGGCGCTCTTCATGACGTCGACCATGAAGGGCCCCAATGTTCTCAACACCAAAGCCCACCCGACGATCCAGTTCACCTCCACCAAGATTGAGGGCAGTCTGCGCGGCGCCAAAGTGACGGGCGATCTCACAATTCGCGGTGTCACGCGGCCCGTGACGATGACCGCGGGGCTCTACCGTCAACAGGGAACAGAACGCACGGACCGTTCGCGTCTCATCGTGCAGCTTTTGGGATCGGTCAGCCGGTCCGCCTTTGGCGCCAACGGATTTCCCGGCTTTGTGGCCGATCAGATTGATCTCAACATCATCGCCTATATCGAAAAATAGCGCCCTGACGCGCATCCGGGATTTGGGTATTTTCAAAAAGAAAGAAGCCACGTGGTCTTTGGCGGTGCCTCGTCACCTCGTCATGTGGCTCAGGCCCTATGAGGGATAAAATGTGACACCCCCCCTGCCCTTTGCTGTGAAACATGCCATAGCTGGCCCATGGGTATGGTCATTTCCTTTGCGGCGCTCTTTTTATCCGTCATTTTGATGCAGCTCTCTTCGGGCGGCGTAGGCCCGCTCGATGCGCTCTCGGGCATCACGCTGGAGTTCACCACCACGCAGATTGGTGCTCTGGGCTCGGCGCATTTTCTGGGCTTTTTCATCGGCTGTTGGTGGGCACCGCGCCTGATGGGCTCGGTCGGGCATGCGCGGGCTTTTGCAGCCTTCACAGCAGCCGGCACCATCGGGCTCATGGCGCATATGCTGGTCGTGGATCCGTGGGCCTGGGGCGCGATGCGTGTGGCCTCGGGCATGTGCGTCGCGGGCTGTTACACCGTCATCGAGGCTTGGCTCAACGCGAAAATCACAAATCAAACTCGCGGGCGCACCATGGGCTTTTATCGCGTCACAGATATGGGCGGGCAGCTTGTGGCGCAGATGATGATCTCCGTGCTGGAGCCCGCGTCCTATGTCTCCTACAACATTCTCGCGATATTTTGCTGCGCCTCGCTGTTGCCACTTGTCCTGACCAAACGGCGACAGCCGGATACGCCCTCCGCCCCGCGCCTCCGCCCCTCTTTGGCGTTTCGCGCATCGCCCATGGCTGCTTTGGGCGTGGTTGTTGCTTCTCTCTCGGGCGCCACCTTTCGCATGGTTGGCCCACTTTACGGCGACAAAGTTGGGCTCGCCATCGACCAGATCGCCTATTTTCTGGCTGTCTTCATCCTCGGAGGCGCTCTGTCACAGATCCCGGTCGGCTGGCTTGCGGACAAGTATGACCGACGCCATGTGATGATTGGCCTCTCGATCGCGGCCATCACCAGTTGCATCGTCACCGCCAGCGTGCAGGGGCTCAGCGTGAATGGCATCATGCTCACCGCTTTTTTCTTTGGGCTGACCTCCTTCCCGATCTATTCCGTCGCCGCCGCCCATGCCAATGATTTTGCCACACCTGAAGAACGCGTGGAACTGGCCGCCGCGCTCATGTTCTTTTTCGCCGTGGGGGCGATCGCAGCCCCTCTGGTGGCCTCAGGCTTGATCGAACGCTATGGGCCCGCCGCAATGTTCATGATGATTGCTGCGGCCCATGCTGTGCTCATTCTTTTTGGCATCGTGAGAATGCGGGTGCGCCCGACCCAAGACCAAAAGACCAGCTATGTCTGGCTGCCACGCACGTCCTTTACAATCGGTCGACTGACCCGAAACGACGAGGAAGATCCCAAGAAATAGGGCCCGGGATCACGTGTTTCTTCTGGTTAAAATATCCCCGAAGGCATGACCCTCAGGCCGAACAGCTCGCCCCGCCAAGCACGCAGAATTTTGCGCAATGCGGGTGGTTGAGACTGACCGGCGCTTCCGCCTCTTTGAGCGTTTCGCCCATTTCAAACTGCTCATCATAGGGCAGCAGCGTGCAGGCCAGAACCGTTGGCTTGTCGGCTCCCTTGCGCTTCACCACCATGCGCGACGAGGCACACATCACGTCACTGGGCGACTTATCAAGGATCCCCCAACACGCCGTTGTTATCTCGGGCACTTCTACTTGCTCGTCCATCTCGGGAAAGAGCACTGTGGCGCCCGGGTTCATCGCATCAACCTCAAACCCGTACTGTTCATAAAGCCGTTGGTAGCCGGCGCGCGCATCCGCATCGCTTTCACCCCAGATGCTGCGACCGGCGACGGTCATCTGCACGCCGTTGTCGCGCAGCCAGCACATCCCTTCCAGCATCCGATCAAAGCTGCCCTTCCCCCGCTCTTTGTCGTGGTTTTCAGGGTTCCAATGATCGACTGAGATCCGCAGGGTCAGTTTTTTCCCAAAGGCCTCATGCAGCTCCAAGACCCCATCCATCATCTTCTTGCGCATCATCGGGCGCATGGCATTTGTCAGTATCAGCACGTCATACCCGCGCTCAAGCGGCGCCCGCGCCATACCGATCATCTGCGGGTTCATGAACGGCTCACCGCCCGTAAACGCGATCTCCCGCAGGTTCCATTTCCGGTCATCAAGCTGATCGAGATACTCGGACACCTCGTCCTCGGTGATGTAGACCAAACGATTGTTGGTGGGTGAGCTTTCGATGTAGCAATTCAGGCACGCAATGTTGCACAACGTGCCGGTATTGAACCAAAGCGTTTCGGGCCGTGTCAGAGCCACATGTGCGCGCCGTTCGCCCTTTGCCGTCATCTTTGGGTCGACAAACTTTCCCGCATTGGCCGTGAGCGGCGCCACATCTTTCATGGATCTGCCCGAATTCTATTGCTTTCCCGCTGTAACCTGCTTTTTTTGACCCAAATTGCAATCGCCTTTCGCTGACAGGTTCGTGATACGCTTGCGCTAAATCACGGTCGAAGACGCGATCGCGCCCTTTTTTTGAGGCACACCTCATGGTCTCACGCGTCATTCCTGTTGAGCCGTTCGATCTGGTCATCTTTGGCGGCACCGGCGATCTGGCCCGGCGCAAGATCCTACCTGGTCTCTTCCGTCGATTCTGTGCGGGCCAGATCCAGGGGGATGTGCGCATCATCGGTGCTGCGCGCGCCGAAATGGACACAGAAGGCTATCGACAGTTCGCCGCTGAGGCGATTGCGGAATTTAACCAGGGCCATGACTGTGACCATGGCGAGGATCAACCCGCATCTCTGAAGGCGTTTCTGGCGATGTTGCACTACGTCGTGCTCGACGCGTTGGGCGACGAAGGCTGGCCCAAACTCAAAGATCTGACCCGACCGGGCCGCATCAGAGCGTATTACTTTTCCGTTGCACCACGGCTTTTCGGGCCACTGGCGGAAAAACTGCATGACATCGGCATGGTGGATGACAAGGCGCGCATCGTGGTGGAAAAGCCTTTTGGCCGCGATCTTCAAAGCGCCAAAGAGCTCAACCGTGCCATTGCAACGCATTTCAGCGAAGAACAGATCTATCGCATTGACCACTATCTCGGCAAAGAAACGGTCCAGAACCTGATGGCGATCCGGTTTGGCAATCTGCTTTTTGAACCGCTCTGGAACAGCCAGTACATTGACCACATTCAGATCACCGTGGCCGAAGTCGTGGGCATTGGCACGCGGGGTGATTACTATGACCGCGCAGGTGCGATGCGCGATATGATGCAAAACCATCTGATGCAGCTTTTGTGCCTGATCGCGATGGAGCCCCCGGCCAAATTCAAACCAGATGCGGTGCGCGACGAAAAACTGAAGGTTATTCGTGCTCTGGATCCAGTTGGACCCGAGGATGTCGTGCGCGGCCAGTATGAAGGCAATGGCGAACGGCCGGGCTACATCCATCAAGTGGGCAACCGCGATACAAAAACCGAAAGCTATGTCGCCTTACGCGCCCGCGTCAGCAATTGGCGATGGGCGGGCACGCCCTTCTACCTGCGCACCGGCAAGCGGCTGCGCGAGCGGACAAGTGAAATCGCCGTGGTCTTCAAAGACGCCCCCCACTCGATCTTTGACGAGGACAGTGGCCGGCACTCCAATATCCTGACCATCAAACTGCAGCCCAATGAAGGCATTGAATTGGGCGTCACCATCAAAGAGCCCGGCCCCGGCGGCATGCGCCTTGTGGATGTGCCCCTCGACATGTCTTTCGCCGAGGCGCTTGGCCCCGAAGAGGCTGATTTCCCAGACGCCTATGAGCGGCTGATCATGGATGTGATCCGCGGCAACCAGACGCTTTTCATGCGCGGCGATGAGGTCGAGGCCGCCTGGGCCTGGACCGATGCGATCATCGAAGGGTGGAAGGATCGTGGTGAGGCACCGCTGACCTATGCGACCGGCAGCTCCGGCCCGGACGATGCGCTCATGCTCATGCACCGCGACGGGCGCCGCTGGCGGGAGATCAAGGCATGACCTTTCACGAGTATCCTGATCTGGATATGCTCGCGTTGAGGCTTGCAGATCGGCTTGCCTCAAACCTGCGCCAAGCGCTGGAACGGACGGAAACCGTTCTCTTTGTGGTGCCCGGGGGCACGACGCCCGGCCCGATCTTTGACACGTTGAGCGCGGTCGATCTGGAATGGGCTCGGGTGCGCGTGCTTTTGAGCGATGAGCGTTGGGTGCCCGAAGATGATCCAAGATCCAACACAAAGCTGGTGCGCGAACGGCTCCTCACCGGGCGCGCCGCCGCTGCGCAGATGGTCCCTCTGCATGAGGAGGGTCTGACACCACATGCCGCGCTGGAGAAATTGACAGAAGGCGTTGAACCCGCTTTGCCGATTGATGTCTGCCTTCTCGGCATGGGCGCAGACATGCACACGGCCTCTCTCTTTCCCGGCGCACCTGGTCTGAGTGCCGCGCTTGGCCCAGAAGCCCCTGTCCTCACTGTACAAGTCCCAGAAGGCCAGCCAGAGACACGGATCAGCCTTTCTGCGCGCGTGCTCAGAGATGCGGTTGCTCTGCATGTTGTGATCACGGGCGCGGCCAAGAAAGAGGCGGTTGAGCGCGCCGTTCACCTCCCGCCAGAAGAGGCCCCGATCGCCGCGCTCCTGGACAGGGCAGACATACATTGGGCGGAGTGAGCGTGGATCGTGACCTTATCGATTGCCCCGCGGCAAGGCGTCGGTTTCGCCATAAACTACGCAAGGAGCGCCTCCATGTGGGAGACACTTAAGGACACAACCCGACCCACCATTCTGGATCTCATGAAGGATCCCGACCGAGCCGAGGCCTTCTCTGTGCGTGCAGACGGCCTCCTTTTTGACTACTCCAAGACAAGCATGGACGGGCCTGCGCGGGATCAGCTGATCGCGATTGCTGAGGCCCAGGGTGTAGAGGCGCGCCGCGATGCAATGTTTTCCGGCGCAAAGATCAACGAAACAGAAGGCCGGGCTGTCCTTCACACGGCGCTGCGCAACCTGTCGGGTGGCCCGGTCGAGGTGGATGGCAAGGACGTCATGCCAGAGGTCAAAGACACCCTGGCCCGCATGGGACGCTTTGCCGAAGACGTCAGATCGGGTGCATTTCAAGGCGCAGGTGGAGCCATCACCGATGTCGTCAATATTGGCATTGGCGGCTCGCATCTGGGCCCTGAAATGGCCACGCTTGCCCTGGCGCCCTACCATGACGGCCCGCGCTTCCATTTTGTCTCCAACGTGGATGGCGCAGACATTGCCGACGCGCTCAAAAATCTCGATCCAACCAGAACCCTGGTCATTGTCGCCTCCAAGACCTTCACCACGATTGAGACGATCACCAACGCGCAAACCGCACGTCGCTGGATGGCGGATGCGGTCGCACGCCCGGGCGATCAATTCGCAGCCCTCTCCAGCGCGGAAGACAAAACCGCGGCCTTTGGCATCACGCCCGACCGCGTGTTCGGTTTTGAGGATTGGGTCGGCGGGCGCTACTCGATGTGGGGGCCGATCGGGCTGTCCCTGATGATTGCCATTGGTGAAGCAGCGTTCACCGAGTTCCTGCGCGGTGGCGAGAGCATGGACATCCATTTTTGCACGGCGCCGCTGGCGAGTAACATGCCCGTCATGCTGGCCCTGACAGGTTTGTGGCACAGCCATGTTTGCGGCTATGCCTCCCGCGCGGTCCTGCCCTATGACCAACGGCTTTCGCGCCTGGCGGCCTATTTCCAGCAGCTGGAAATGGAAAGCAACGGCAAGGGTGTCACGATGGAGGGCAGCCCCGTCGAAAATGGCAGCGGCCCCATTGTCTGGGGCGAGCCCGGCACCAACGGCCAGCACGCATTTTATCAACTGATCCACCAGGGCACGCGGGTCATCCCCTGTGAATTCATGGTGGCGGCCAAGGGGCATGAGGCAGAGCTGGCCCATCACCACGCGCTGCTTATCGCCAATTGTCTGGCGCAATCAGAGGCGCTCATGCGCGGGCGCTCCATGGATGAGGCACGCAAGATGATGCAAGAGGCCGGGTTTTCCGGCGCAGAGCTGGAACGTCAGGCGGCGCACCGGGTGTTCTCCGGCAACCGCCCCTCTTCAACCCTGATCTACAAAACACTGACCCCATTTGTCCTGGGGCAAATCATAGCGCTCTATGAGCATCGCGTCTTCGTGGAAGGCGTCATATTGGGCATCAACTCCTTCGACCAATGGGGCGTGGAATTGGGAAAGGTTCTGGCCAAAGACATGGAAAAGATCCTCTCCGGCGAGGCCAGCGCCGAGGCCAAAGACCCATCCACGCAACAGCTTTTGAATTTCGTGCAAAGTGCGACCTGAGGCGAGGCTCGCCCGAAAGGGAGAGACGAGCCCCGCCCCCGAGCACATCCTACCGCGTCAAGGCTTTGCCCATGCGCGGCAACCTGGCCTTCTTGAGCAGCCGCCGCATCTCCCAAATCTGCCCCGAAAACGCGTTGGCGCGCGCCAGAACACGCTCTGCCGCGCCCGCCACCATGTCGGGTTGCGCCGCATAAAGCCCCACCAAAAACGCATCTGGATCGGCCCGCGACAGACCTTCTTCGGCCAGAACACCGCGCGGAAAATCCTTGGCATTGACGGTCACAATCGCATCAGCATGCCCGGCAATGGCAGCGGCCAGCACATGCACATCCGCAGGGTCCGGCAACCAAAGCCGCGCCTCTAATGACGCAGGCCACGTCACCTCAGAGCGCGGCCAATCCCGCTTGAGCATAACGAGTTCGCCCGCCGCTTGCGCCACCCCGTCCGGGCCAAGCTTTATCGCCGCGCGCTGCCACTCCTCCAGGATCCGTGCCGACCAGAGCGGCTGAAACCCGCCCGCTTTGGCCACTTCAAGAAGCATCTCCCGCATCACAGTGGGGTAGATCACACAGGTGTCCAGAAGCGCCTTCATAGCCGAAAAAAGAGCGCCTTGAGATAGGCCGTTTCGGCCAGCTGAGGATGTTGCGGATGATCGGGGCCAGCAAAGCCCGTACGGATCAATGCCCCGCGACGCCCTGCCCGTCCGATCCCGCGCACGCTGGCCGATCGAAACTTGGCCAGATCCGCCGCATGCGAGCACGAACAAAGCCCCAAAATGCCCCCGTCGGCCACCAAAGGCGCGGCCAAGCGCGCCACCCGCTCATAGGCGCGCAACCCGGCCTCCAGCGATTGTTTGTTGGGCGCAAAGGCTGGCGGATCACAGATCACCACATCAAATTCGGCGCCGTCCTCTGCAAGTGCCGCCAGCGTGTCGAAGGCATCGCCTTGCCGCGTGTCGAAATCAGAGGCTCGTCCCATCCGTCTGGCGGCATCGCTGGCCAAATCAAGCGCCGCGGCCGATCCATCAACGGCCAAGGCCATTTTTGCCCCAGCGGCAAGTGCTGCCAAAGAAAACCCACCCACATGGGAAAACACATCTAGCACTCGGGCATCTTTTGCCAGGCGGGCCGCGAAAGCATGGTTCGGGCGTTGATCGTAAAAGAGCCCGGTTTTCTGACCGTCCTTGAGATCCGCCAGATAGATCGCCCCATTCATGCTGACCTCGACCGGGCCATCCGGCCATCTGCCCAGCAAGACCTCGCTTTGATCATCCAGCCCTTCGAGACTGCGCGCACGACCGGCGGCGTTTTTGATCACATGAGAAACACCCGTCACATCACGCAACGCCGCGACCAATTCCGGCAAGAGACCCTCCGCCCATGCGGCATTGGGCTGCAAAACGGCGCACTCCCCAAATCGGTCAATCACCACGCCCGGCAAGCCGTCACCCTCCGCATGAATCAGACGGTAGAACGGATCGTCATAAAGCTTTTCGCGCAAAAGCAGGGCCGCGCGCAGCTTGTCGTGCAGCCATGCCTGATCAATCGATCGAGTGAGATCACGCTCCAGAACCCGCGCGAAGATTTTTGAGGCCGGGTTGACGCCGACAATGGCCAAGGGCGCGCGTTCGGCGTCTTCCAATACACACACTGTCCCCGGCGCGATTTTCTTCGTGCGCCTGTCCGTGACCACCTCATTGTCATAGACCCAAGGGGCCCCGTGCCGAATGGCGCGCGCATTGGCTTTGGGTTTCAGGCGGATCACAGGCAAAGAGGACGGCGTCATGGCCGTCCCCTTAAGCGGTTTCACGATTTTCGGAAAGCTCAGAGTTGGTTGAGCGCGCCGAAAAGGCCCAGGTTATCGGCGACATACCCGCCGGGTTGGGTCATTTCAGATTGGATCACACCGATCAAGTGATTGGTGATGCGCACCTTTTGGGTGTTCCCGACCTTTTCTGCCGCGAATGCCGCTTTGCCTCCAAGGGCTTTGAAATCGGCTTTCACAAACTTCGGCTCACCAAAGAGCTGTCCGGTGACAGGATCCCGCAGCGACATGTTGAATTGGATGGAATGCACCCCGCCCACAGTGTAGCGGGCTTTTTCTGTCAATGCGTGAAAGCGGGTCACTTCGATATGAAGCTGCGCGGGCACGGTGCCCGGCGTCATTTGGCGAATGCCTTGCACCATTGCGTTTTCAACGATCTTTTGCACCTGGGAATGACGGTCTCCCACCGGGTCTTCCCGCCACACGATGTCTCCACCCGGATAGAACCGGTTGCGCTCAGACACCTCCAGTGTTCGCGGCACTTCAACCAGCACCGTCTGAATGTCAAACGACGAGGGCACCGGCGCTGCGGCCAGGCGCTCTGTGGGTGCTGTTCCGGGCACGTTTCGCGTGGTTTCAACCGGCGCGCTGGCGCAGGCAGTCAGTGCAAGACCCGCGAGGAGTCCAAAGATCAATTTCATAGGTGTCTTCATAGCTGTCATGGCAACCTCCATTCTACTCTTGAGGTGCCTTGTCCGGCCTGTTTTCAGGTCTTTATGGACACGGCTCCGTCCCTCGGAGAAAGAAATTGCCCATGAAATGAGGCGCATTTTAGACAAAATGACAACGAAACAGCGGTTTTTACCGCCCGAAACCGTGTAAACCCGCTTTCAGCTTTGACGTATCCCGCTCAGGCCTGCGCCGGACGATCCTTGGATCGCCAGCCACCGCGGCGCTTCGGGCGCAGGGCCGCTTGCTGGCCTTCGCGCAACACCGCGGTCATCGGATGATCGTCATTGTCCGCGCCATAGCGTTCAATGAGCGCGTCAATCGACGGGCGCGCATCGGCGCCATCCGGCAAGGACAGGGCCCAATCCAGGAAAATGGACCGGCACTCGCCCCAGGTGATGCCGTCAATGCGATAGGCTTCAAAGATCAACCCCTTGGGATCCAGCGGATCATGCACCATGTTGCGGCTCTCCTTTATCGCGCAGCACCTGTTCAATCACCTGTGCCGCCGCAGTGACCATCTCGTCAAGCCCTCTTTCCAACCCATCAAGTGTCGCAAAACCCGTGTCCCGCAAGAGCATGGCACATCCCCCCTGACCCAGCTTGTCCAGATCAAGCGCCGTGTCCCCAAGCAGCCGGGCAATCTGCGTGATGGTCCAGCACAGCTGATAGGCCTGTCGCAACACGCCTTCGCTCGTCCCGTCATAAACGCCGATCCGAGACCCGGATGCCAGACCAGAAAGCACATCTCGCCGCGTTTCAGCCGCGATCAAGGCGCCCGCCTGTGCTATCAGCTCAATGTCCTGCATGCGACCGGCGCCGAGCTTTGTGTCCCACCCGCTTGCGGGCGATTTTGCCTCGGCGATGCGCGTGCGCATATCCACGACCCCCGCCAAAACGCGCGCAGGGTCGCCTTTGACGCTAAGGAGATTGGCGCGAAACGCCTCTACATCGCGAGAGAGTTCTGCGGGCCCGGCCACGGTGCGCGCACGGGTCAGCGCCAGATGTTCCCACACCCAGGCCTCGTCCTGCTGATAGGATTGAAAGGCCGCCCAACTGGTGGCCACGGGCCCCTGGTTGCCCGAAGGGCGCAGCCGCATATCCACCTCATAGAGGCGTCCTTCTGACATGGGCACGGTGAGCGCTGTGATCAGAGCCTGCGTGGCACGGGCGTAATAGGCGCGGGTGGAGAGCGGGCGAGGCCCCTCGGAACTGCCGTCACCGGGCGCATCATAGATCACAATGAGATCGAGATCAGAGCTGGCGTTGAGCTTGCCCGCCCCGAGCGATCCCATGGCCAGCACGATCGCTCCACGACCGGGGGGTGCGCCATGTTTCAAAGCAAACTGAGCCAGCACAATCGGCCAGAGCGCGCCCACAACAGCCGCCGCCAAATGGGCATATTGAAGGCCCGCCTCATCGGCTTCAATCAGTCCACGCAAATGATGCACGCCCACGCGAAAATGCCATTCCTTGGCCCAGGCACGCGCTGCATCCAGTTGCCGTTCGTAATCCTCTTGAGCCTCCAGATGCTTTGACAGCTCCTCTCGCAACCCATCCTCTCCGGGCCAGTCAGAGAAGAAATGCCCCGCAATCACGGCCTCAAAGACCGTGGCATTCCGCGACAGATACTTTGCCAGCCCGGGCGCGGTGCCCGCGATATCGACCAAAAGATCCAAAAGCTGCGGACGCGCCTCAAACATCGACAGAACCTGCACGCCCGCAGGCAATCCCGCCAGAAAACCATCAAACGCCAAGAGCGCCGCCTGCGTATCAACCCCTTGCGACAGCCGAGACAGAATGTCGGGCTGCAACCGGCGAAAAACCTGCTGTGCCCGAGAAGAGCGCAATGCGGGATAGCTATACCACCTCGCGATGATCGACTGATCCAGGTTATCACTCACCGTCACGGGGGCCTCTACAGGCTCTTCGTGAGTAAAAAAGGTCTCAATCCGGGAGTGGACGGCGCTCAGCCGATCGAACAGCTCACTCTCCAGCTCTGAGCGGCCGTAATCCATCATCGCGGCCAGCCGTTCAAAGCCGTCCGGGCTGCGCGGCAGAGAATGGGTTTGCGCGTCATGGATCATCTGCAGGCGATGCTCCACCGTGCGGTGAAACGTGTAGTGATCGCTGAGATCCACCGCCGCCTCATTGGGGATCCACCCCTTCTGCGCCAACCGCACCATACCATCCAGCGTGCCGCGCATGCGCAAATCCGGATCACGGCCACCCGAAATCAACTGCTGGGTTTGGGTGAAGAACTCGATCTCCCGGATGCCTCCGCGTCCGAGCTTCATGTTGTGCCCTGGAAGCGTGATGCGCTTTGAAATGCCTTTATGCGCCCTTATGCGCAGCCGCATGTCATGGGCTTCATCAATCGCTGCAAAATCCAAGTGCTTGCGCCAGACAAACGGCGTGAGGGTCTGAAGAAACCGCTGCCCGGCC
>CAKZYL010000205.1 GCA_937884705.1 uncultured Roseovarius sp.
CTTTGTTCCGTATCTGTTGAATTGCAGATCTCCAGGCTGGCCAGCGCAGGCGTGGCGAGACAGGTCAGCGAGGCAGAAATTAGGGTCACACGCAACATGGGTCAGTTCACCTTCCGATAGCTGATCAGCGCCTCATGCCCCATGAGGATCAGATCCAACCAGCCACCGGCGAGGTTATCAATCAGATAGCAGTACTCGTCGCCATAGGTCTCGGATGTTTGTACCATGACGGGCCCAGCACCCGCGCTGTCGGGGCAATCTGGTTGAATACTCAGGAAATAGGTGTCGGTGTGATCGGATTTGTAATAGCTGTGCATCTCCGAGCCGAAGATGAACATGGTGTTGTTGGGATCGTCGGCAGAAACCCAATCCCCTTGCAGGTTTTGGTTAAACTGCGCGTAAGGGTCCTGATGCCACGGCGGTTCCAGCTCTGTGATGGCAAGCAGGGCAGTGCTCACGGAAGAGCTGATGAGATCGCCGGTCACGCTCACGGGCGTGTTGACCGGCACATCTTCGAATTGGCGCAGATAGGCCGACGGGGTGGGGTCATCGTAGAACGCATAGAACCGCCATCCATTGCCGACAAAGCTACAGGCCTCAAGCCCATCAAAAATATCGCAGCTCTGAAACATCAGCCGGTCTGAATACGGCTCGCCATGTTGGCCGCGCGAGAGGCCACTGCCCGTTGCCTCAGGGGCGGTGGCGCTGGCGATGGCGGCTGCCCGGTCTTTGGAGGCGCTGTTCTTGCTTGTCGCGGTGACAATCCGATGCGTGTGATGTTTGGCCGTTTCGCCCGTGTCGATCTGGAGAAAATCAGAAGCGATAAAGCCGCGTCCCTCACAGTTGTCATCCCCTACAATCGTAAAGACATCCATGCGCGTGCAAAACGTGTACCCCTGCCCCTGAGCGGCGCGACCGGATGCCTTGGCATGGAGGTAGTAATAGCGCGCGGGCAGATCCCCTTTCACCGCTTCCTGACAGGCGCCAGAGGGGATGTTCCACCACCCCTCCGAGATCCATTGACCGTCTTTTTGATAGCCAATGGCGACGGAATGCTGCTCTGACGTCTCATTGCAGATTTCCAGGCCGGCCCAGGCCATACCGGGCGAAAGGGCCGCGACGAAACCCAGCGCGAGCGTTTTCTTCATGGAGCTCTCCTCATTTCGTTTTGGAGCTTAGCGGCGATTGGGGCGCCTGCGAAGCTCAGACTTTGGTGGCTGTCACATTCGGTGTGATGGCCTTGCGTTTGAGCACAGCCTCGCGCCAGCTGATGAAACAGACAGACCCCACGATGATGGTGCCGCCCAAAATGACAAACGGGTCCAGCGGCTCGCCGAAGACTGTGATGCCCAACGTCACGGCCCAAACCAACTGAAGAAAGGTCACGGGCTGGGTGACGGTCAAGGGGGCCGCTCTGAAGGCCAAAGTCATGGTGTAGTGCCCCGCTGTTGCCGCCGTGGCGACACCCATGAGGATCAAAAGCTCCCACCATGTTGGCGTGACCCAGTTCAGTGCAGCCAGCGGCAAAAGCCCGATGGTGCAGGAGATAGACAGCATCGCCACCACGACGCCAGCGCTGCAGCGCTCGGAAAGCATCTTTGCCATGAGGTAGGACGCCCCCATCAGCATGGCGGTGAAAATCATTGCGATATGGCCCGGCCCCACCTCTCGTATCCCGGGGCGCAGAATGATCAAGGCGCCTAGCAATGCGGCCAGAACCGCGATGATGCGGCGCAGCGCGAGGCGTTCGCCAAGAAACAGTGCCGCGCCGATAGTGACGTAGATGGGCGAGAGGTAGTTCATCGCCGTGACATCCGCGATCGGGATCCGCGCCATAGCAAAAAACCACAGTGACACCGCCAAGGTATGGGCCAGCCCGCGCCAACCAAAGAGCTTCCACGTGGCGCGGTCGAGCTTGATGTCGCGCAGACTGCCCAGAAACGGGATCAGGAAGACCAGCCCCAGAATATAGCGCAGAAATGCCGCCTCGGGCGCCGGAATGCGCGTGCCCAGAACTTTGACCAAAGCGGTCACGGCGATAAAGCACAAACCCGTCAAGAGCATCCAGAAGACGCCGAGAAGGGGGTTTTGCTGAGCCGGGGTCATGCGGGCATTAACAGCCTCTGCACCGGGATTGTCGAGTGGGATTTTGCCGGATCAGAGCGGCGCCGGATCACTTGGTTTTATCCGGGTGGTCACGGTCTTGCAGGAAACCAAGGGTCACCTTCAGAAAGGCCGGCCAATCGGCGCTGCCGGGCATTGGCACGTGGTTGGCAGAGTTCAGCACCACCAGCTCTGAGTTGGTGATCCCGGCGGCCAGTTTGCGCGCCTCCGTCAGGGGATGGATCGGATCCTCGCGGGCATGAACGATCAGCGTGGGGCACTGCACCTTTGGCAGCACGTCCAGGACGGAGGCGTCGTTAAAGGCCTGGCGCATGCGCAATATGTTCTCTTCGGGGCAGGATTTGTGCATGATCTCAACGATGTCCTTGGCCAGATCGAGCGGTCCTTCGGGGAAGTACAGCAGCGCATAGGCCAAGAGAAAGCTGCTTTCGGGCTTGTCCCACGCCTCTGAGATCATGCCGAACATCGCCTGCGTGCCGGTGGTGTCCGCGCGCAGGTTGCGCCCTTCTGCATAGCCACCATTGAGGACCATGGCAGTTACACGCTCTGGGTAATGCGCGGCGAGATAGACACCGCTCAGTGCGGATCCCGATTGGCAAAAGAGCGCGAAACGCTCTAGCCCTGCTGCATCGGCTGCGCTGAGCATGTTGAGAGCCTCCGCTTCAATGCCAGCTGACGCCATGTCGAGATCAGACTGCCCGGTGCCGATGGAATCAAAGCGCAGCAGCTTGTTTTGCGCGCATATGGCATCAAAGAGCGGCCGAAAGAACGGAGATGACCATTGCGCCTCAATACTGGTGCCTCCGAATGTGGTGTAAAGAAGCGGCGGCCCGGCGCCCGCGACAGCATAGGCGAGGGCTTTGCCATCACGCGTCCTGGTGAACTGAATACTAGGGGGCGGCGCTGTATGACGCAGTGGCTTTTTCGAGACGGTCTGTACCTCCACAGAGCAGGCAAAACCCCGTCGAGCTACGGTTTTGATGATCGCTTGCTCTTGGCCCGTGTCGCCGACCGCGCGGCGCGCTGCGGCCACACAGGCGCTGATCGCGGCATCGGAGACAATACGCCCGTGCCAAATCTCCTTGATCAGCCGGTCGCGGGTGATCAGTTCGCCCGCGTTTTCCACCATGAGCCGCAAGAGATCGAACACCTTTGGTTCAACAGGCACAGGTATCCCTGACTTGGTCAGGCTGTGTTGTTCAGGATCGAGTGTGAACGCGCCAAACCGGTAGGTGGTGGCGCGGGGCGCGGGATGTATGGGCTCAGGCGTTATCACAAGGAAATCCTAAGCGTTTCCTCAAGCCGCCCTCAAGCGTATTTCCTCGCAGCATTCTAGGGTGCAGGCAGAACCACAGGGAGAAACCGAAAGATGAACCCCATGACAATCACCCAGATAGCACTGGATTACACCAAGGCGTGGAACTCAAAGTCCGCCGAGGCGGTGGCCTCATTTTACGCCGAAGACGGCGAGATCGTGATCAACCGGGGCGAGCCTTGGTCGGGCCGCGCGCGGGTGCAGGACATGGCGGCGGGCTTTTATCGGGATGTGCCGGATCTGTCTTTGACATGCGATGACGTGCGCATATCGGAAAATCACGTGCTGTTTTTATGGACATTCACCGGGCACGATGCCGCCACAGGGAACGCGCTCAAGATCCATGGCTGGGAAGAATGGGATCTCAATGCTGATTTGAAGGTGCAGGCCTCACGCGGATGGTTTGATGCAGACGCCTATGCCAGGCAGGCCGGCGGCGGGGCGTGATCTGGCAAACAGCGAGCTGTGTCATCGCGCGGTCGGGATATGTAGAGGAGATTGGTTGCCCCATCTCGACGGGCGTCGACAGTCAGTTTCAGAGCTTTCCCTGATTTGGCGAGTGGGCTGCGAGGACTGGTTACGAGAGCAACGCACATGGGCATCTCACGCGCGGCCCGACGGAGCACACCATGCCATGCAGGGCAGGCCTAGGCTGTGTCGGAACCATTTTTGAAGGCAACCCGAGCAAGCAGAACGCCCAAGGCAAGCCCGAGTAAAAGACCCACAGCATTTGATGCGAGATC
>CAKZYL010000206.1 GCA_937884705.1 uncultured Roseovarius sp.
CGGCGGCCACGCCAAAGGCGATGGTCAGCATGATCGCATTGCGGTTGGGCACCACGGTGACCTTCATCGTCTCTTCCGCGTAGTGCCCATCCGGCACATCGATGTCATCGGTCAGGGCAGAGCCCGACAAGGCCGCGCCGACCCCGCGCAAATCCATAAGATGAAACGGCACATCAAGCCGCTTTGCACAGCGTTCGGCAAAGACCAGTTCTTTGCGATGACGTTGGCCATAATCGAAGGACACGATCCTCGACAGTTGCCCATCGGCGGCCATCACATGCGCCAAGGACACCGAATCCAATCCGCCCGAGCAGATAACGACAGCTTTCATAATTGACCCTTGTTTTGTTGGACCGGGTAGGCTGCGACCGGTTCGGCATGGTTCTTAGAGCATCGTCCAGTTTATTGTCAAGGCTCTCCTTTAATCCTTACTACAAAACTCCAGACTTTTTTACATTCGATGCGCAAGACAATCAGTTCCGTTCGCAACGCTAAGCAGCCATTGGTTGAAGCTGCTGCATAGCGCAGTTTGGGCTCATTCCGGCCGTTGGTTTGGTACGGGTTCTTCAGCCTTTTTCGTGGAAGTGATCGAACACCTTTTTGGCGAGCGCGGCGGAGACACCTTCCACCGCTTTGAGATCGGCGAGGTTGGCGCGGGACACCGCCTTGGCGGAGCCGAAATGGGCGAGGAGCGCGCGTTTGCGGGATGCGCCGACGCCGGCGATGTCGTCGAGTGGCGAGGCGCTGATGGATTTGGCGCGCTTCGCCCGATGCGTGCCGATGGCAAAGCGGTGCGCCTCGTCGCGCAGGCGTTGGATGAAATAGAGCACAGGGTCGTTGTGGTGGAGTGCTTTGACGGTTTTGCCCATGCGGTGGAATTCTTCCTTGCCCAGGTCGCGGTCGATGCCCTTGGCCACGCCGATCATTGGGACGTCTGTGACGTCTAGCTCAATCATGATCTCGTGCACGGCGCTCACCTGCCCTGCCCCGCCGTCGATCAGCAGCAGATCCGGCCAGAGGCCCTTTTCGCGGTCGGGGTCGTCTTTTTTGAGGCGGGAGAGACGCCGGGTGAGCACCTCTTTCATCATGCCGAAATCGTCACCCGGGGTCAGCTCTTCGCCCTTGATATTGAACTTGCGGTAGTGGTTTTTCATCCAACCCTCTGCCCCCGCGACGATCATCGCGCCCACGGCATAGGCGCCCTGAATGTGGGAGTTGTCGTAAACCTCGATGCGTTCGGGCACCTTGGGCAGATCGAACGCGTCTGCGAGGCCTTTGAGGAGCTTGGCCTGGGTGGCGGCCTCGGACATTTTGCGCGCGAGGCTTTCGCGGGCGTTGCGCAGAGCTGCATCGACCAGTTCGGCTTTCTCTCCCCGCTGCGGCACGAGGATTTCGACCTTGCGATCAATTTTCGTGCCCAAGGCCTCTGCCATCAGATCGGGGTCTTCGATGCCCTGAGATAAGATGAGCTGCCGCGCGGGGTCCTTGCTGTCGTAGAACTGACCGACGAAGGCCTCGAGCACCTCTGCCGCGTCCACGTCCGCACCCACGCGCGGGTAGAAATCCTTGTTGCCCCAGTTCTGGCCGGCGCGGATGAAGAAGACCTGCACGCAGGCCTGCCCTTTCTCCATGTGGAGCGCGATGATATCAGCCTCATTCACAGTGCGGGGATTGATGCCCTGATTGGTCTGCACCATCGTCAGCGCCTTGATCCGGTCGCGCAGGTTGGCGGCGCGTTCAAACTCCAGGGCCTCGGAGGCAGCGGCCATGTCTTTGGCGAGCCTCTCTTGCACTTCGGTGGATTTGCCACGCAGGAAGTCGTCGGCCTGTTTGACGAGCTTGGCGTAATCCTCGGGCGTGATCTTACCGCCGCAGGGACCCGCGCAGCGCTTCATGTGGTAGTTGAGGCAGGGGCGATCCCCGGCGGCAACCTCGCGATCGCTGCAGGTGCGCAAGAGAAAGACCTTTTGCAGCGTGTTGAGCGTGCGATTGACCGCGCCCGCGCTTGCGAAGGGGCCGTAATAGCGGCCCTTGCGGTTTTTGGCGCCGCGATGCTTTTCCAGCCGTGGGAAATCGTGCTCGGAGGAGATGAAGATGTAGGGGAAGCTTTTGTCGTCGCGCAGGAGCACGTTGTAGCGCGGTTTCAGCTGCTTGATGAGGTTTTGCTCGAGCAGTAGCGCCTCGGTTTCGGTCGATGTGGTGAGGAACATCATCGAGGCGGTCTCGGAAATCATCCGTTCGATGCGGCGCGTGTGGCCGGTGGGGCGGGAGTAGCTTGAAACCCGCGCTTTGAGGTTCTTGGCCTTGCCTACGTAGAGCACACGCGCCTGCGGATCGAGCATGCGGTAGACACCCGGAGAGCCATCCAAAAGGCGTAGGTATCCTTGGATGACTTCGTGCCCCGTTTTGGGAGTTTCTGACGCGGTTTGCTCTGCCATGTGATTCTTCGCCTTGCTGCAATCTTAGCGCGCTGAGAGCAAGGGGAAACCTGTCCACTGTTCACGGGGATAAGTCTGCTGATAACTTTGTGACAGAGGCAAATTTTCCTTAAATTCTTTAGGCTTCGTTAATGTGCTTAATTTTTAAGCAACACTTTAGCCCTTTGATTTAAAAAGAAAATTAAATGGTTTATTTCCAAAGCTCTGAAAACATTGCTGATTTCCCGGAGGGATCTATTAACGAAAGGTTAACGTGCACAAGTGAAAAGTTAACAACTTACTCGACGCCCAAAACATCGGGCGTTTGCCAAGCAAGATGCTGTCCTCCATCGACGCAAATTACCTGTCCCGTTACAGTTTTTGCGGATAGATAATAAGCTAGCGCGGCACAAATATCGTCAAGGTCTGATCCGCGATTTAATACTGTGGCGCCACGTTGACGGGCGAAATGCGCCTCGCTTTGGCGGCCACCGCGCAGTGTGGGGCCAGGACCAATTCCGTTGACCCGCACAGCCGGGGCCAGGGCCTGCGCAGCGGTGCGGGTGAGCGCCCAGAGGCCCATTTTAGCGATGGTGTAGCTCATGAATTCCGGGGTCAGCTTGCGGATGCGTTGATCGAGCATGTTGATCACGAGGGACTGGGCCACCGGCTCTCCACCCGCGTCGATCACGGCTTCGGGGGCTTGGGCCGCCAGCGCCTGGGTCAGCACGAAGGGCGCGCGCAGATTGCTTTCGAGATGCCTGTCCCAGCTCTCGCGCGTGGCGCTTTCGATATTGTCATATTCAAAGACCGACGCGTTGTTGATCAGCACCGTGATCGGCCCCCCGAGTGCCCCTGCCGCGCGGGGCAGAAGGGATTGGGTGTCATCTTCTTTCAGCAGATCGGCCTGCAGGGCGACCGCCGCGCGCCCTATGGCTTCGATCTCGGCCACGGCGGCATCTGCGCCCTCTTGTGAGCTGGCATAGTGCACCGCCACATCATAGCCATGTCGTGCCAGCTCCAGCGCCATTGCGCGCCCCAGGCGTTTGCCCGCTCCGGTTACCAACGCCCGTGCCATGCGCGCTCCTTTCAGGTGAGTACTACCGTGACATAGATCAGGTAGAGCGCGGTCAAGGCTATGCCCCAGACGCGCCCGATATCCTTGCGCATGAAGACGAAGGGAATGATCAGAAGCGACGCCGCCAGCATGACCCAGAGATCAAAGCGCAGGAATTGCGGATCCACCGGGATCGGCCCAACCAGCGCGGTGATGCCGATGATGGCCAGCAGGTTGAACATGTTGGAGCCGATGACATTGCCCAGCGCGACATCGGCCTGTTTGCGGATGGCGGCCATGACGGTGGTGGCGAGCTCTGGCAAAGAGGTGCCAAGCGCCACGAGGGTGAGGCCGATCACGCTGTCGCTGACGCCGAATTTCTTGGCGATAATCGAGGCATTGTCGACTAAAAGATCCGCCCCTAGCGGCAATCCGATCATGCCCAGCACCATGAAGACGATGATCTGCCACCAGGCCATATCAGGATCGGCGCCTTCGACCTCTTCCTCTTCCTCAGCTTTGCCCGCGTTTTCGCGCTGATGTTTCAGCGCATCGCGGGCGGCATCGCCCAGAACAAAGGCCAGCACGGCCAGAAGCGCCGCAGCCGCCATGGGATCAAAGACACCGCGGAAGGCCAGCGCGATGAAGAGAAAGGTGGCGCCCAGCATGTAAAGATAGGTCTTTTTGGTGTCGCAATAGCTGGTGTGGAGCACGGTGATCATCGCCGGCACACCCAGCACAAGCAGGATGTTGGCGGTGTTGGAGCCCACCACATTGCCCAGCGCGAGGCCGGGTTTGTTGTCCAAGATGGCGTCTATGCCGATCAAAAGCTCTGGGGCGGAGGTGCCGAAGGCGACAATGGTCAGGCTGACGATGAGCGCGGGCACGCCCACGCGAAGGCTGAGGTTGACAGCGCCTTTGACCAGCGCGTCACCGGCCAGAAGCAAAATGACAAGGCCCAGGCCTGCATACGCCCAGGCCTCGATCATCCCTTGCCTCCGGGCCCGCAGTCACATGGACCTTTGCCGATGTGGAACTTTTTGCAGCGCGGGCAGCGCATCGCGTCGATCTTTTTCTGTCCTGGGTAGCGCAAGCGCCCGAACATGGCCAAGACGGCCATGAACACCAGGAAGAGGACGACGATCTTGCTCAGCACGTCTAGAGACCGAAGCGCGCGTAGGCTGCACGCTCTTCCATGACGCCCACCGCGTCGTCGATGATCTGCGCGCCAAAGCGCTGGAAAAGGCCCCGCTTGCGGCCGTAGCGGGCGAGTTTGACCTTCTCGCCATAGAGCTCTTTGAGTTTCGGAACAGCATGACCGAGGCCATCGGCGAGGCCCAGATCGACGGCCTTTTGGCCCAGCCAGAATTCTCCGGTGAAGAGATCGATCTCATCGGTGAGCTTGTCGCCGCGGCGGGATTTGATCTGCGCGATGAAGGTGTCGTGTAGCTGGCTCAGAATGCCCTCGAGCCGTTCGATATCCTCTTTCTTTTCCGGGCGGAACGGGTCGAGCATGGATTTGGATTTGCCGGCGGTGTGCACGCGGCGCTCAAAGCCCTGTTTGGCGAGAAACTCATGGGCACCAAAAGTGGCCGCGATCACGCCGATGGAGCCCACAACCGAGCTGTCATCGAGCCAGATGTCATCGGCCGCACTCGCGAGCCAGTAGCCCCCTGAGGCGGCGACATCTTCGACGAAAGCATGAACCGGGATTTCTTTTTCGTCGGCCAGGCGGCGGATGCGGGAGCCGATGAGAGAGGACTGCGCAGGGGACCCGCCCGGAGAGTTGATGATCAGCGCGACGGCGACGGGTTTGCCTTTGGCAAAGGCCTTTTCGATCACCGGCGCCATGCCTTCATCGTTGAGCGCCCGCGCGCCTGTGCCAATGGCCCCAGACAGACGAATGACCGCCACTGTGGGGTGGCGGTTCAAAAATGGGATCATGTTTTTCATTCGCCCGATGTAGAGAGCCAGCGGGGTGGAAACAAGGCGGGGCGTACGGGAGATATTTGAGGGCGGGGAAAAACTTCGGGCGTGTGGGCAAATAAGTCACGGGCAAAAGGGCTGAGAGGCGGGTTCGCGAGGCACCACCCAGGTCCTTGCGATCACGGGGTGGCCTGCGGTCTTTATGCCTCGCAATGGCATATCCGACAGAGCGCGTTTGACATGCCGTGGCTTGGCGAACCGCACTTGGATAAAAAGCGCTTTATCGTGCAAGCCCGCTGTAGAGTTGAACCGCACACTTACATAATGATTTCGCCATGCCAGGGGGCGGCATGGCGAACGCGCGGCGGCCTGCGGCCTTGATTCCGCGCGGGGTGCAATCGGCGAGGTTAGCTTCTGATGCGGTAGCCGGTTTTGAAGATGCGCCAGATCAGGAAGAGGCAGATCGCCGTGAAGAAGGTGATCGCCAGAAGGCTGACCCCGATAGCCACATCTGCCTCCCCGAAAAACGCCCAGCGAAAGCCCGAGATCAGATAGACCACCGGGTTGAAGAGCGTGATCGTCTGCCAAACGGGGGGCAGCATCGAGATCGAATAAAACGAGCCCCCTAAGAACACCAAGGGGGTGATGACCAAAAGCGGCACCAGCTGCAGCTGCTCAAAATTCTGCGCCCAGATCCCGAGGATAAAACCAAAGAGCGAAAAGCTCAGGCAGGTGAGCATCAGGAACGCGATCATCGCAAGGGGATATTGGACATTATAGCCCACAAAGAAAAACGACGTGATCAGGATCACCACCCCGATGAAGAGCGCTTTGGTGGCCGCGGCCCCCACATAGCCCACCACGACTTCGAAGAAATTCACCGGGGCTGAGAGCAATTCGAAGATCGTGCCGGTCCATTTCGGCAGGTAGATCCCGAAGGAGGCATTGGAGACCGACTGCGTCATGACAGAGAGCATGATCAGACCCGGCACAATGAAGGACCCGTAGCTGACGCCTTCCACCTCCTGGATCCGGCTGCCGATGGCCGCGCCGAAGACCACGAAGTAGAG
>CAKZYL010000207.1 GCA_937884705.1 uncultured Roseovarius sp.
GCAGAAGGTGCTCGCGCTCCCACGGGCTGATCACTTGCAGGAACTCGTCGTATTCAGCGCGTTTGACGATGCCGTAGACGCGAGAGAACTCTTGCCCCAGAACCTCATGCAGGTCCGTGGCCTCTTCAAAGAGATCAAGTGCCGCGCCCACTTCATTGGGGATTTCAGCTTCGCCCTCATAGGCCTCGCCTTTGAACTGTGCGTCGGGGCGAATTTCGTTCTTCAGACCCAAAAGCCCGCAGGCCAGGCTGGCGGCGATGCCGAGATAGGGGTTGCAGTCCATGCCGGCGATCCGGTTCTCTACGCGGCGCGCGTCCGGTGAGGAGAGGGGCACGCGGATGCCTGTCGTGCGGTTGTCGCGCGCCCAGGCCAGATTGATCGGGGCGGAGTGATCGCGCACGTAGCGGCGGTAGGAATTCACGTAAGGGGCCAGCACCGCGATCGCGTCGGGCAGGTATTTCTGCAGGCCGCCGATGAAGTGGTAAAACGCGTCCGTTTCCCCGCCTTGCGGGCCGGAGAAGACATTGCGACCGGTTTCAATCTCAAGCACGGAATGGTGCACATGCATGGCGCTGCCGGGTTCATCGGCGATGGGTTTGGCCATGAAGGTTGCAAAGCAATCGTGGCGCAGGGCGGCCTCGCGGATCAGACGTTTGAAGTAGAACACTTCATCGGCGAGCTTTACCGGATCGCCATGTCGGAGGTTGATCTCAAGCTGGCCCGCGCCGCCTTCTTGGGTGATGCCATCAATTTCAAAGCCTTGCGCCTCGGCGAAGTCATAGATGTCGTCGATCACCGGCCCGAACTCATCGACCGCCGTGAGGGAATAGGCTTGCCGTGCGGCGGCCGGGCGACCAGAGCGGCCCATCATCGGCTCGATCTCTTTGGCCGGATCGACGTTGCGGGCGACGAGGTAAAATTCCATCTCAGGCGCGACAACGGGGGAGAGCCCCATCTCTTCGTAGAGCCCGACCACGCGCTTGAGCACGTTGCGGGGGCTTGAACCGATGGGCGTGCCTTCGCGATCATAGGCGTCATGGATCACCTGCAGCGTCCAGTCGCCTGTCCAGGGCGCGGCTGTCGCGGTCGCCATATCGGGCTTGAGCACCATGTCACGCTCAATGAAGCCTTCGTCGCCTGCCGCTTCGCCCCAGCCGCCGGTGATCGTCTGGTAGAAAATCGAATCCGGCAGGTGGAAATAATCCTGGCGGTCAAACTTGGAGGCGGGAACGGCCTTGCCGCGGGCAATTCCCGGCAGGTCCGAGATCACGCATTCCACTTCGTCCAACCGGCGCCCGTGCAGGTAGTCTTGCGCCGGTTGGGGTAGGGTTTCGATCCATTTAGCCAAGGGAGGCTCCTTCCCGGAAAAACGCGCTCATCCGTTCGACAAAGCGGAGGCTGTCATGGGGGCCAAGTTGATTTTCTTTGGCCACGGCGAGCCGATCCGGCTCCACAACGCCTTTGCCGCGCACATCGATCAGCTTTTCCAGGATTTCGCCGTCGAATTCCGGATGCGGCTGGATTGTGAGGATGCGATTGTCGTAGAGCAGAGCGGCGTTTTCACAAAACGCGTTGGATCCAATGACTTCGGCGCTTTCGGGCGTTTCAACGACCTGATCCTGATGCCAGGCCAGAAGACGCATCTGATCGCCGCCGATGTCATAATCGGTGTGGCCCACAGCCCAGCCTTGATCGAATTTCACCACCTTGCCGCCAAGCGCTTGCGCTATGATCTGATGACCAAAGCAAATCCCGATCATAGGCCGGCCATCGGCGTAGACGTCGCGAATGAATGCCTCAAGATGCGGGATCCAGGGGTGATTTTCGTAAGCGCCGTGTTTGGAGCCTGTGATCAGCCAGCCATCGGCATCCGCAGGGCTTTCTGGGTAGTCTTCATCGACGACGAACCAGGCTTTGGTTTCAAAGCCGAACGCTTTCAAAAGGTCGTCGAAAATCTGGTCGTAATCGCCTCGCGTGTCACGCAGCTCATCCAGAGCGTGGCCTGTCACCAAAATGCCGATCAGCATGGGTCACCTGTAATTTGATCAAATTGAGGATAGACCGCTGAGACCCGGCTCACAAGGCCGCTTCACACGGTCTCGAGATAGATCTTCCAGTGGTCCTCTTTCGGAATGGCGGCCAGCGCGCCCAGTTCCTGCTCTTTGGTGAGCACCATGTTGCGGATGAGCTCTGCGGGCAGGATGCGCGGCAGCAAGGGATCGGTGGCAAAGCGACCCGTAGCGGCGTGCCAGTCTTTCAAAAGTTCTGGCAGGTCCTGGGCGTATGCGTTGCCGCTGATGGGCGGGGGCGGGGTCAGGCCGTCTTCGATCCCGACCATGGCCGCCCCGAAGATCACGGCAAACATCAGATAGGGGTTGGTGTCACCGCCCGCGACGCGATGTTCGATGCGCCGCGCGGTGTGGGCCCCGCCCGGCACGCGAATGGCCGAGGTGCGGTTTTCATAAGCCCATGAGGTGGCGGTAGGCGCATGCGCCCCGCGCACCAACCTGTCATAGCTGCCCGCATGGGGGGCAAAAACCAGGGTCGATGGCACCAGCGCCTCAAGACAGCCCGCGATGGCCGACAAAAGCGTGTCCGTGCCCTCTGGCCCGCCATTGTCAAAGACATTTTTGCCGTCCTTGTCGAGCACCGAGAAATGCACATGCAGCCCGTTGCCTGCGTCCTGCAGGAAGGGCTTGGCCATGAAGGTGGCGGCCATGCCGTGGCTGCGCGCGGTGCAGCGGATGAGTGTTTTGAAAAGCCAGGCATCATCAGCGGCGCGCATCGCATCCTGATGGGTCAGCGTGATCTCAAACTGGCCCAAACCGGATTCGCTTGTCGTGGCGCGGGCCGGGATATCCATGGCCGCCGCCCCGCTATAGACATCATCAAAGAACGCATCGAAACGGTCGATCTGATCGACAGAGAGAATTTGCGCGGCATCCAGAGTACGGCCCGTGGCCGGGTCCTTGGCCGGGGCCAGAGTTTCACCGCTGTCATCGACAAGGGTAAACTCAAGCTCGGTCGCGGCCATGACTGTCCAACCCCGCGCGGCGTATCTGTCGAGAACCATGGCCAGCGCGTGACGCGGATCGCCCTCGAACGGGGTGCCATCGTCGCGATGCATGACCATCTGCACGAGCGGCGTGGGTTTTTCCAACCATGGCATCGGTACCGGCCCGCGGTCGGCTGGCAAAAGCATGCCATCGGCATCCCCGCTTTCGAACACCAGGGGGGAGTTTTCGATATCTGCGCCGAAGATATCCGCATTCATGATCGAAAGCGGCATGCGCAGAAGGCCGGTGCTGAGCTTGTCGATATGCGACGCGGGCACGCGTTTGCCGCGCATCTGCCCATTGAGATCGCAGGCGGCCACGCGAAACGTGGAGGAGGGGGTCATGTCCATGGGGAAGGTTCCTTTCGGCCCTGTCCCCGGGACCCTAGCCCGCGACGGAGGCGGCGTAAATGCTGTCGATCGTGGCGCCCAGCGTGGCGTCGAAATCCACCTCTGATTGCCCGGCCGAGAGGCCCTCGGTGAGCGCGCGGGAGAAGCTCGCGATCATACCGGTGTTCTTCGACAGACGGGCGTTTGCCTCATCGCGGGAATATCCGCCCGACAGCGCCACCACCCGCATGATACGGGGGTGATCGATCAGCGATTTGTAGTGGTTGGCCGTCTCGGGAAGGGTGAGCTTGAGCATCACTTGCTGATCTGTGGGAAGAGCATCGAGATGCTTGGCGATCTCATCGCGCAGGAGGGTTTCCGCTTCCGCTTTGTCGGGGATGGAAATTGTCACCTCGGGTTCAATGATCGGCATGAGGCCATGGCCCAGAATTTGCGCGGCGACCTCGAATTGCTGCGCCACGTTGGCCGCGATGCCCGAGGGGGAGGCGGCATCGATCACAGAGCGCATTTTGGTGCCGAAGATGCCTTTTTCATTGGCGCGTGTGAGCAGTGCATCGAGATCGGGCATGGGCTTCATCAGCTTCACGCCGTCGTCTGCATCCACAAGGCCCTTGTCGACCTTCAAAAACGGCACCACGCCGCGGTTCTCCCAGAGGTACTGAGCTGTCGGGGTGCCGTCGATCTCACGATCCATGGTCATTTCAAAGAGGATGGCACCGACCACCTTTTCGCCGGTGAAGGCGGGCGATTTGATGATCCGGCTGCGCATGGCATGCATCATGTCAAACATCTCGGCCTCGCCGGAATACTGATCTTCGTCAACGCCGTAGAGTTTGAGCGCTTTCGGTGTGGACCCACCGGATTGATCGAGGGCGGCAACAAACCCGTTTCCTTCCGTCACTTTCGCGGCTTGATCAGTGTTTGCCATGCGGCCCTCCGTCTCAAAATCTTGGTTGGCTTTATGGCAGCCGGACAGGGGTTGCAATTATGATGGCGCTAACGCCGCGTGGGCGGCGCCATTCTGTCAACAATGGCGCCGTGCTGCGCGTTAGGTGTTCAAAGCTTCAACACCGGGCAGGGCTTTGCCTTCCATCCATTCCAGGAAGGCGCCGCCCGCCGTGGAAATGTAGGTAAAAGCCTCTGCGGCTCCGGCTTGATTGAGCGCGGCTACAGTGTCTCCACCGCCTGCCACAGAGGTGAGCTTGCCGGTGCGGGTCAGCGCGGCGGCATGGGCGGCGGCGGCGTTTGTGGCGGTGTCGAAAGGCTCAATTTCGAACGCGCCGAGGGGGCCATTCCAGATCAATGTTTGGCTGGCCTCAAAAGCTGCGTTGATGCGGGCAATGCTGCCCGCGCCTGCATCGAGGATCATCGCGTCGTCAGGGCAGGCATGGGCCGGAACCGTTTCAGAGGGCGCACCGGCCTTGAAGTCTTTGGCAATCACCACGTCAGAGGGAAGGATGATCTCACAGCCTGCCGCGCCCGCCTTGGCCATGATCTCTCGCGCGGTGTCGGCCATCTCGTGTTCGCAGAGCGACTTGCCGACGCTCAACCCCTGCGCGGCCAGAAACGTGTTGGCCATGCCGCCGCCGATCACCAGCTTGTCGACCTTGCCGACGAGGTTTCCCAGAAGATCGAGCTTTGTCGACACTTTGGCCCCACCCACGACGGCCGCGACCGGGCGTTTGGGTGCGCCCAACGCCTTCTCAAGCGCTTGCAATTCGGCCTGCATCAGGCGCCCGGCGCAGCATGGCAAAAGCCGCGCGATGGCTTCAGTCGAGGCGTGGGCCCGGTGTGCGGCGGAGAAGGCATCGTTGCAATAAATATCCCCCAGCCCGGCGATGCGGGCGGCAAAGTCTGGATCGTTGGCCTCTTCACCGGGGTAGAAACGGATGTTTTCCATCAGCAGAACCTCGGCGGCGCGGGCCTCTTCGGTCATGGCCTCAGCGCCTTCCAGCGTTTCGATGAACTGCACCGTGTGACCCAACGCGCTTTCCAAAGCGGGGACGATCTGGCGCAAGGACATGGCATCGACAACCTTGCCTTTGGGGCGCCCGAAATGGGCGATTAGCATCGGTTTGCCGCCAGCGGACAGGATGGCCTCGACCGTGGGGACGATGCGATCAATGCGGGTGGTGTCGGTGACGCGGCCATTATCCACCGGCACGTTGATGTCCACCCTTGTGAGCACAGTCTTGCCCGCCAGATCCATCTCATCGAGGGTTTTCCAGCCCATGATGTGCTCCTTCGCCACGCAAAAATACGCGCCCCTATTGGCGGCTTCGCTCGGGCGCGTCAACAGCGGTCTTTGGATCGTGCTTGGCATTCGCAATCATAGGGCTTACCTAGCGTGGAACGCGAACTCACAGGAGGGCCCCATGGCCGAGATCAAAGACCCTGAAAACACCATTCTGATGGAGCTCAAAGACGGCACTGTCACGATTGAGCTTTTGCCGGATGTGGCTCCTCTGCATGCTGAGCGGATGAAGGAATTGGCCCGCTCTGGTGCCTATGACAATGTGGCGTTCCACCGGGTCATTGACGGGTTCATGGCGCAAACAGGTGACGTCAAGAACGGCAATATGGAGCAGGATTTCAACCTGCGCATGGCCGGCACCGGGGGCAGCGACCTGCCCAACCTCAAAGCCGAGTTTAGCGGCGTGCCCCATGATCGCGGCACGCTGGGTGCGGCGCGCAGCCAGAACCCAGATAGTGCCAACAGCCAGTTCTTCATCAACTTCTCGGACAATCATTTCCTCAACCGCCAATACACCGTTTATGGCCGCGTGATTGATGGCATGGACCTTGTTGACGCGATCGTGCGCGGCGAGCCGCCTGCCTCTCCAGACCGTATGATCAGCGTAAAGGTGGCTTCTGATGCGTAAACTTACACTTGCTCTTGCGTTTGGGGTGCTGAGCGCACCCGCGATGGCTGACGGCATCACTATCGAGGTCGCTGGCGTGGCCAACGGCACAATATCGATTGATCTGTTGGAGGATGTGGCCCCCCAGCATGTGGAACAGATCACCGCTTTGGCCTCAGAAGGCTTTTATGACGGGGTGTATTTCCACCGGGTGATCGACGGGTTTATGGCGCAAACTGGCGACGGCGAATTTGCCAAAGCCGAAGGCGGCAATCTGCGCCGCGCGGGCATGGGCGGCAGCGAAATGCCCGATCTCAATGCCGAGTTTTCCGACATTCCCTATGAGCGTGGCATCGTTGGTATGGCGCGCAGCCAAAACCCCAACAGCGCCAACAGCCAGTTCTTCATCATGTTTGACGAGGCGCCGTTTCTGAACGGTCAGTACACGGTTGTTGGCCGTGTGACCTCTGGGATGGAGATCGTCGACAAGATCAAAAAAGGTCGTGGTCAGAACGGTGCTGTCACCGGCGAGCCGGACCAGATGGTCAAGGTCACCGTGACCGAGTGAGCATATGACCACCACCGGCTATGAGCCGCTCAATACGCTAAAGCCGGTGGCCAAAGGGCTTTGGGTGATCGACGGAGCGCCGGTCACCCGCGCCTATGTGCCGATCCCGATGCGGGCCATTGTGGTGCAGCTGCAAGGCGGGAATCTCTGGGTTTATGCGCCCACGGATTTGACCGGCGAGCTGGCCGCGGAACTGGCGGAATTGGGGCCGGTTGCGCATCTGGTGGCACCCACGCCTGACTATGAGGCGCAGGTTGGCGCATGGGCCGCGGCCTATCCCGACGCACAGGTTTGGACAACGGACACCCTGAAAGCCGACACAGCCGAGCCGGCCTGGACGGGCCAGTTGCATCAGCTTGTCGCCCGCAGCGGTGCCAAACGGCGCGAGGCGGTTTTTTGTCATCGCCCGTCCCGCACGTTTTTCTGTGCCGATCTCTTTGAAGTCATCGAGACGAAGTACCTGGCGCCCTGGATCCGGCCGATCGTCTGGTTTTCGGGCACGGATGACAGCGGCGGGCACATGCGCCCCACGCATCGCTGGGGCCGGAAATACGATGACAAGGTCAATTTGGGCCGCGATATCGAAACCATCATCAGCTGGGGCCCGCGCGGGTTGATCCCCGGCCATGGGCGGCTTTTTGAGGCGCATGCGATCCGGCATCTGGAACGCGTTTTTCGCAAAGAGTTGCGGCCCCTGCGCTGGGAAACCGCGTTTCAGAAGAAATCGGGCACCTGACGACCTGGCCAATCGTTTCTGGATTAGCGGATCAGGTTCATGCGTGGCTTCAGACTAAGCCGCGCGTTTTGCGGCAAGTGGCGGTTCAGCCTGCGGTTCACCCATCCGAAGATCCCGATCAAGAGCAGCGTCAGCAGGATGAAGTAGAACGCCAGAATGGGGTAGGGGATGAACGGGTTGAATGTCTTGTCCGCAAAGTAACGCGCGTAGTAAAGCGCATCCCCGCGTTGCTGCCAGGTGGGAAAGCCCGAGAAGAAGACCAGCGTGGTCGAGTGGAACAGGAAAATGGCCTCGTTGGTGTAGGCGGGCCACGCCAGCCGCAGCATGGTGGGCCAAACGATCCGTTTGAAACGTGGCCACCCGGAGAACCCGTACGCATTCGCCGAGTCCACATCGCCTTTGGGTATCGCGCGCAAAGCGCCATAGAAAATCTCCCCTGAATAGGCAGCGGTGTTGAAAAAAAGAACGATCAACGCGCCGAGCCACGCGGCTGATAGGGGCTCAAAGACGGGGTGCATAGGTTTGAGTTTTAGAAAAAGAAAATAGGCAAAGAAAAACTGAATGAAGAGAGGTGAGCCCCTGAATAGGAAAATAAACCACTCCGACGGTTTTCGCAGAAGCGCATTGTCAGAGTTCTTTCCGAGAGCAAGAACGGTGGCCAAAACAAAGCCACTCGACAGTGCCAATAGGCCAAAATAAACATTCCAGATCAGGCCGGAGCCGATCAGCACAAAGTGTTCGCAAAGTGTGAATTCTCCACGCGGCAGCAAACGCTCGCCCAGGCCAAGACTGCGCAAGGCATAACTCTCAAACGTCTCCCAACAACTCACGTCGACGCCCCGCCGGCGATCCCCTGGCCACGGCTGACGCGCTGTGTGAGCCGGTCAAAGACGACTTCAGAGACCCGAGTGAGGATGAGATAAAATACCAACAGCGCCAGAAAATACTGCATGCGCCAGTCTCCATGAGGGTAGTCACTGAACCTCTCGTTGACTGTTTTCGCCAATTGCATGGCCCAATAGGTCAGGTCTTCAACGCTGAGAAGGAAAAGCAGGGGCGTGGCTTTTGTCAGGATCATCCAGAGGTTGGAAAGCCCTGGCAGCGCGTAGATCCACATTTGCGGCACGACAATGCGCCAAAAGGTTTGTCGCTGCGACATGCCATATGCTTGTGCCGTTTCGATTTGCCCGCGCGGTACAGCGTTCATCGCCCCAAAAAGAACCTGAGCCGAGAAGGCGCCGTAAACAATGGAAAACGTCAGGACCGCAAGGAAGAAGTTATAGATTTCGTGGACGTTTTGTGGGGTGGAGCTGAGGGGAAGCTTGGCCGCCGCGCACACAATAAAATCATTTCCCTGTCTGATCGGTTCGCTCCAGTCCGGGCATTTGATGGAATGGCGTATCCATTCAAAGAACTGATCCAGGGTGATCACAAAAAACATAAAAAAGGCAATGTCAGGAATGCCGCGCACAATCGCCATGTAGGCTTTTCCAAACCATCTCAGGGGCGCAATCTGCGAGCGTGCCGCGACCGCACCACCAAACCCAAACAAGAGGGCCGTGGGCGCCGTGATGGCCAAAAGCGTCAGGACCACAACGACTGCAAAGTAAAGCTGCATGTGCTTGCCGGTGGTCAGATAGCAGGCAAACCACCGAAACGTGTCCAGCGTGGACGGGTCTGTGCAGAAACTAAACATGGCGACGGCCCCCTGATAGGTCCAGTCCTGCCGAATTCGCGTGTGTTGTCAATGTGGCGGTCCATCTTGCCGTAGCGCGCGCAGACCGTCAGAGTGTCAATTGTGCAAAAGACTATCATCATCGTGGGGGCGGGCGTGATTGGCGCCTGCGTGGCGTATCACCTGGCCCGTGCCGGTGCGCGTGTGACCGTTGTGGATGCAGACCGCGCGGGTGCGACGGCTGCGTCTTTTGGGTGGATCAACGCGTCGTATTTTCTCAACGAGGATCACTATCGCCTTCGCAGCGAGGGCATTGCGGCCTATCACCGATTGTCAGAGACGCTATCGTTGCCGATCAATTGGTGCGGATCGATCTGTTGGGAAGAAGGGCGGCTGGAGGATCGGCAGGAGGCGCTGACACGGCTTGGGTACGCCGTGGAACGGATCTCGGATCAGCAGTTTGCTTATTTGGAGCCTGCCGTCGGAGTGCCACCAAAGCTGAGCCTGCACTTGACAGCGGAAGGGGTGGTGGAACCGGCGGCATTGGCGGCAACGCTGCTCCAGGGTGCCCGGGAGGCGGGCGCACAGGTGATGCGCGGTGTGCGCGTGATTGGCGTCTTGCAGGATGGCGCGCGGGTCGCGGGGGTTGTGACGCAAGCCGGGGAGCTGCGCTCCGATGAGGTGTTCATCGCGGCTGGGGTTGGATCGCGGCAGCTGATGGAGATGGTGGGGTTTGAGCTGCCCATGCTGCATCGCCCGGCGCTGGTGATCAAGACGGCCCCGGTGGCGCCTGTTCTGACGCATATCCTTGTCAGCGAAATCGGCGAGGTTCGGCAATTGCCGGATGGCGCGCTGACCATGCCCGCAGCGGTGGGCCACCAAGGCGATGACGCAGACCATGTGGTCGATCTTCGGCAAGAGGCAGAGGCTGCGTTGGCGCGGCTGCAAGCCCTGGTGCCGGATGTGCCTTTGACCCTTGCTGAAACGGTGCTTGCTGAGCGGCCCATGCCGGGGGATGGTCTTCCCGCCGTCGGCCCGGTCCGCCCGGGCGCGTATCTGGCCACCATGCATTCGGGCATCACTCTGGCCGCGATCATGGGAGAGCTGATCTCAGACGAACTCCTGCACGGAGAAACCAACCATACGCGCTCTTGGCTGGCGCCCTACCGGCCGGATCGGTTCACACCCAGCGGTATTTCAGAAACTTGAGCCAGGCGAGGATCTTGGCCCGGCCCGGAGGGGCATAGTGCAGCGCCCAAGCCAGTGCTTCGCGTTTCGAGGCGCGTTTGAACGTTCGGGACAGGTTGCCATCGGCGGTGTTGATGGTTGAGGCTTGCGGGCAGCGCACGATCCGCTCTCCAAAGCCTGCATGGGCCAGACGCAGGAACAGCTCATAATCCATCGCCAGTTTGACGGTCTCGTCGAAGGGGTATTCCTGGGCGATCTTTGCCCGCAGGAATGTGTTTTGCATGCCCGCGACCGATCTGTGTTTGAGCAGGTTCTCTTTGGAGAAGTTCTCGGCCGGGCAGGCGCGATAGACCGGTTCCTGGCCTTCGCGGGCCGAATAGCTGTCAAAGAACACGCCTACATGATCCGGGTGGGTTTCAAGGTGATCACTTACCGCTTGGAGCGCGCCGGGCTCTAGAAAGTCATCCGCGCCAATGTATCCAAACACGCCATCGGGCGGTATCGCGGAGATGCCCATATTGATTGCATGCGAAAGCCCGCGTTCTGGTTCCGAGAGCCAGGTGATCTCTGGCTGTTTTGCAAATTCAGCAAGCAGGTCATGGGTGCCGTCCGTCGAGGTGCTATCGACAACGATCATGCTCTTGTCGGCATGCGATTGGGTCAAAAAGCAGTCAACAGCCCGCGAAACCGTTTCGATTGTATTCCGGCTGGGCATAACAATGCTGACGTGGGTCAAGGGCGGTCCCCAATGCCGTTTAGGGCGATAAAATTCTGTGCGGGCGGGGTACGCAATCCACCGCGCCAAGCAAAGCCTTTAGCCGCTTGAAGCCGGAGTTTCACCCCTGGCCGTGCAAATAGGAGACATTTTGCTTCTTGGGCCGTGGACCCCGCGTGGTCA
>CAKZYL010000208.1 GCA_937884705.1 uncultured Roseovarius sp.
CCCTTGAGATCGAAGGGCGCCCCACCTTTCGTGGCCACCAACCGCAATCGCAACGCACCGACCCCCGGCGCGCCCGTCTCGGCTTTATCAAGCACTTCGGACCAGGCCTTAATCGTGTCGCCCGAATAGCACGGATTGGCATGCGTCCCGCCATTCAATCCCGCCACAACCTGCGCATTGGCCAGACCGTTAAACGACAGGGTCCGCGCCATGGAAATCACATGCCCGCCATAGATCAAACGCTGGCCATCTTCGCGCAACGTGGCATCGAAATGCACCTTGGCCGTGTTCTGCCACAGGCGCGTGGCCATCATGTGCTCGGCCTCTTCCACCGTGACACCGTCGACGTGGTCGATCGTCTCGCCAACCTCGTAGTCGCCCCAGCGATGCGGCTCTCCGGCCAGCGTGAAATCGTAGTTTGTAAAGTCGAGGCCCTCCGGCACCACAAGGTCCCCCGCCTCCAGCGCAGGCTTGAGCGTCGGGATCACAGCCTCTGGCGCGTCCGAGCCGGGATCGCGCTTGCGCACCATCGCCCAGCGCACGTAATCGAGCACCACGTCATCGTGCTGATTCATACCCCTAGTGCGCACCCAAACGACGCCGGACTTACCGTTGGAATTCTGCTTCAGACCGATCACGTCCGATGTCGACCGGATCGTGTCCCCTGGCCAGATGGGCCTTAGCCACCGCCCTTCCGCATATCCCAAATTTGCCAATGCATTCAGAGAGATATCCGGAACGGTCTTGCCAAACACAACGTGAAACGCGGCCATGTCATCCAACGGCGCGGCGGGTAGGCCACAGCTTTGGGCAAATGCGTCCGACGAATAGATCGCGTGCCGTGCCGGATAAAGCGCGTGATAGAGCGCACGCTCTCCGCCCGATACTGTTCGCGGCACAGCATGATGGATGGTCTCCCCAACCGTATAATCTTCAAAAAACCGGCCCGGATTGGTCTTTGCCATCACTGCTCTCCCAACTCTACGTCGGGGCTATACTCCCCCTCGACCTCTTTGGTGACAGCCTGCCCGCACCGCATCACTCCATTTGCCTGATCAAACGCATAGGTGGGGGGGCCGTGCAGCGCCCACCCATTGTTCAGCGCGGCCGTCACCTTGTGGCAAAACGCGGATGTGTCATCGGCGCTGAGAAAACGATAGAGTTTCATGGCTCACTCCGCCGCCATCTGTGCAATCGCGTCGACCTTCGCGAGCGTCCGCTTGGCCGCGACCACGTGCAGGTTTTCCACGATCTGCCCGTCAACCACCGCGATCCCCTGACCCGAGGCCTGGCTGTCCTCAAAAGCCGCGATCTGGCGCCGCGCGAGATCCACCTCAGACGCGGACGGTGCAAAGGCTGTGTTCGTGACGTCAATCTGCATCGGGTGAATAAGGGTCTTGCCGTCAAAGCCAAGATCGCGTCCTTGCTCGCATTCCGCCTTGAGCCCGTCGCCATCCCGAAACCGGTTATAGACCCCGTCAATGGCCACCACACCGCGGGTGGCCCGAGCGGCCATGACAATCCTTTGCAGCGCCGTCATCAAAGGCAGGCGATCCGGGCGATAGCGACAGCCCAGATCCTTGGTAAGGTCATTGGTGCCGGTCACCAGGCCCGCAACCCGGTGGTGCGCTGCAATCTCAGGGGCGTTAAAAACGCAGGTCGGCGTCTCCATCATCACCCAAATCGGCATGCCGGGATCCAGCAGATCCGCCAAGGCATCCACATCCGTAGGCGTGTTCACCTTGGGCAAGAGAAAGATATCCGCCCCTGCATCGCGCAGCACGCGCACATCCTCAAATCCCCACTGCGATGTCAGCGCATTGATCCGCACGATTTTGGCCCGCTTGCCGTAACCATCCTGCTGCAACGCCTCTTTGAGTGTCTCGCGGGCCTCGGCCTTAGCTTCCGGCGCCACAGCGTCTTCGAGATCAAAGATGATGGCGTCGGTCTGCAAACTCCGCGCCTTTTCCAAAGCACGGGTCTTGGAGCCAGGAATATAGAGAACGGAACGATAGGGACGCGTTGCGAGATCCATTGGCAGGCCTTCTTGAAATTTTCGTGCGGAGAAATGGCATTTTTTGTCAGAAATGTTCAACCCGTTTTTTGCCGCAGCGCAGAAAATTCCGACGCAACACCCATGCGCACCTTCCGTTTACCTTCTCTTGGTATCCAGACAACACCCTAAGACACATTGGACAGTGGACCCAATCCTGGAAAGGGGTTTGAAATGAACTTGAAAAAATTCTTCCTACCTACCGCCGTTCTGGCGGTTGCGTCTGGCCTCCTTACTGTAAAAGCGAACGCGGCAACCTGCGCGCCGCGAGACGTCGTCGTGGAACGCCTTGCCGAACGATATGGCGAGTCCCGCCAATCCATCGGTCTGGGTGCCAACAATGCCGTGGTTGAGGTTTTTGCTTCTCAGGAAACCGGCACCTGGACGATCACGGTGACATCGGTCCATGGTATGACCTGCTTGGTTGCCAGCGGTCAATCTTTTGAGGCACTTGATGAACCAATACCGGCAGAAGGCAACGACGCCTAAAGCAAAGCTCAGGCGCCGGGATGCATCCGCAGTTCCGGCGCGAGAATCGGCCGCCAGGACAGTGTGGTGCGCGTTTTTGCGGCTGCAACTTCGATGGCATAGCCCCCGATAGCGTAAACATGCCGCGCCATGATGCCGCGCATGCGAATGTCTATCCCCTGTTTTAAAAAGAAAAATTTTTTACATACCGCCGTATACCGCGGAATGTCAGCCGCGCGCGCCCTCTGGAGCGGACTTGCACGCCACAGTCTTTGGGACTAGCCATTTGGTCGACGAACCAATCGGAGTTGAACGTATGGCCAGACCCAAAATCGCCTTGATAGGCGCCGGACAAATCGGGGGTACACTCGCCCATCTCGCAGCGCTTAAGGAATTGGGGGATGTGATCATGTTCGACATCGCCGAAGGAATTCCGCAGGGCAAAGCGCTCGATATCGCTGAATCCGGGCCATCTGAGGGGTTTGATGCTGACCTGAAAGGCACGCAAGATTACTCTGACATCGCTGGCGCCGATGTGTGCATCGTGACGGCCGGCGTCGCGCGCAAGCCCGGGATGAGCCGCGATGATCTGCTGGGCATCAATCTCAAGGTCATGAAATCGGTTGGGGAGGGCATTCGCGACAACGCGCCCGACGCCTTTGTCATCTGTATCACCAACCCGCTCGACGCGATGGTCTGGGCCCTGCAAAAGTTCTCCGGCCTGCCCGCAAGCAAGGTTTGCGGCATGGCCGGCGTGCTGGACAGCGCACGCTTCCGCCACTTTCTCGCGGACGAATTTGGCGTCTCTATGAAAGATGTCACCGCCTTCGTGCTGGGTGGCCACGGCGATACGATGGTGCCGTCGTTACGCTATTCGACAGTGGCCGGCATTCCCCTGCCGGATCTCGTCGCGATGGGCTGGACCACGCAGGAGAAAATGGACGAGATTGTCCAGCGCACCCGCGATGGTGGCGCCGAGATTGTGGGACTGCTGAAGACGGGCTCTGCGTACTACGCTCCCGCGACATCTGCGATCGAAATGGCTGAGGCCTATCTCAAGGATCAAAAGAGGGTTCTGCCCTGCGCGGCCTATTGCAAGGGCGATTTGGGCGTCAAAGACATGTATGTCGGCGTGCCCACAGTCATCGGCGCGGGCGGGATTGAGCGGATCGTCAACATCACGCTCAATGAAGAAGAACAAGAGATGTTCGACACATCGGTGAAGGCCGTGAAGGGCCTTGTCGATGCCTGCAAAGAGATCGACGGCTCACTGGCCTGAGCGCTTCTGAAAACAATCGAAACGCGAATGCCCCGGGATAGACCCTCGGGGCGTTTTGCTTTGTGGATCGCCGCTCCGAAAAATTCTGTGACACTCGGTTCTTCGCGAGAAAAAGTGCGCAGCCCACGAAATTGGGCTGCGAATCGCGCGGAACACCACAGCTTTCTGCTCTGCGGAAATTTTTGTGATCACACGATTTAATCGTGTGATCACAAATCAGATTAATCACCTTCAATTGATCACAATTCTGGAAAAACCCTTTCGTTAAGGGCGTTTCAGCACCACTATGTCGGCTAAAGAAAAAGTCAAACGGGACACCCAAATGAACATTCATGAATACCAGGCTAAGGCCTTGTTGCGCTCTTATGGCGCGCCGGTCTCTGATGGGCGCGTCGTTCTCAAGGCGGAAGAGGCCAAAACAGCTGCCGGGGCGCTGGACGGCCCTTTGTGGGTGGTCAAGGCGCAAATTCACGCGGGCGGTCGCGGCAAAGGCTCATTCAAAGAAACAGGCGCCGGAGAGGCTGGCGGAGTGCGTCTGGCCAAATCCGCCGCTGAGGCCGCCGATGAGGCCAAGAAAATGCTCGGCCGCACCCTGGTGACGAAACAGACGGGCGCGCCCGGCAAGCAGGTCAACCGCATCTACATTGAGGACGGCTCCGGTATTGAGCGCGAGATGTATCTGGCGCTGCTCGTAGATCGCGGCACGTCGCGGGTCAGCTTTGTCTGCTCAACCGAGGGCGGCATGGACATCGAAGAGGTGGCCGCCTCTACGCCGGAAAAGATACTGAGCTTCGCAGTGGATCCTGCCACTGGATACCAGGCCTTCCACGGCCGCCGGATCGCCTTCATGCTCGAGCTCACGGGCAAGCAGATCAAACAATGCGTCTCGCTGATGGGCACGCTCTACAAGATGTTCCTCGAAAAGGACATGGAGATGCTCGAGATCAACCCGCTCATCGTCACAGATGCGGGCGATCTCAAATGCCTGGATGCGAAAATGGGCTTTGACAGTAACGCCGTCTACCGTCACGCCGACATCGCAGAACTGCGGGATGTCACCGAAGAGGACCCCAAAGAGCTCGAAGCATCCAAATACGATCTGAACTACATCGCTTTAGATGGTGAGATCGGCTGCATGGTGAACGGCGCGGGCCTCGCCATGGCGACGATGGACATCATCAAGCTTTACGGGGCTGAGCCTGCCAACTTCCTCGATGTGGGCGGTGGCGCCACCAAGGAAAAGGTCACCGAGGCGTTCAAAATCATCACCTCTGACCCGCAGGTCAAAGGCATCCTGGTCAACATCTTCGGCGGCATCATGCGCTGCGACGTCATCGCAGAGGGCGTGGTTGCGGCGGTGAAGGAAGTCGGGCTTCAGGTTCCTCTCGTTGTGCGCCTAGAGGGCACGAATGTCGAAGAGGGCAAAAAGATCATCAACGAAAGCGATGTCGACGTGATCGCGGCCGATAACCTCAAAGACGGTGCTGAGAAAATTGTGAAAGCGGTAAAAGGCTAATGCGCACAGCGCTGATCACCGCGACGTTTCTGGCGGGCGTGCCATCGGCGCTTGCCGCCGGGCCGTTTGACCTGCCAGCGGATTCCGTGGGCTTGATGAGCAATGCCTGCGTCAGCACATCTCTCGACTGGAGCGCGCTCTTTAGCAACGCGCAAGACCTGGCTTTGGCGGCGGGATTGCCGCAGGTGATGGCCTCTGAAGGGGCCGCGATGTTCGGCGATCCCGCCGGCGCCCACGTGATGTTCGCGCGCCAGATCGATTCCATGGCCTGCCGTCTGGTTGTTCCGGGCGACATCGGCACCGAGACCTTCTATCAAGACCTGGTCGGCGGCATGGAATGGAAGATAAAGGCAATCTACCCCGAGGCGCTGTCTGTCGAAAGCGACAAACCCTCCCCGCATGAAGCACAGCATGAGTGGGTCCACCGCGTCGCCGCAGAGCGCCATTTTGCAGTGACGCTCGATTGGTACCGGGATCAGGGTGTTTCAATCAATATCGGTTACAGTCAGATTTACGAGTAGGCCCGTCGTTGCAATGACCAAACATGCTCAATCTTCTCGCGTTTTGTGTACGTCCCTGACCATTTTGGCGCTCACCGCTGTGCTTCCTGCTCAAGCACAACAGAGCGACAGAGACATCCCCGGCATTTCCGTGGCCGCCGATCTCTTCACTCAGTTCTGCATCGACAATCGCGAAGACATCACAGCCTTAATCGACTTGTTGCCGGCAGAGGGTTTCGCATGGTCGCCGGACACAAAGCGCTTTGTGCATCCCACCCATGATCTATCGTTCGCGCTTTTGCAGTCGGAGATCGGGTTTG
>CAKZYL010000209.1 GCA_937884705.1 uncultured Roseovarius sp.
GGGCGCTCACAGAGTTTTCCGCCGGGCGCGCACGATCCAAACACATCCAGGTGCCGATCGCCTTGCTGGAAGGCGATGCGGAGGCCGCCCCACCATTTCGTCCCGGATCCTATGCGGAGGTTGCACACAGGCCTCCCGACGCAATGATGTCGTCCGTTTCCGAAATGCTCAGAAGGGCAAAGGCGCCGCTATTCATCTTCGGAGGCGCTTTGGCACAGTACGGCACCTCTGGAGAGGACGTGGCGCGCGCACTGATCAAAAGCACAGGCGCGGCTGCATTCACGAGCTATGCAGGCACTGGGCTTCTACCTAGGGAAGAGCCGCTGAACCACGGATGCTATCTTGGCCGTCCGGATAGTGTTGGGGTCTTGGCCAAGGCTGATCTGGTCGTTGTCATAGGCTGTGAGCTTTCTGAATGTGATCTGTGGCGAACCGAGTTGGGGCATGAATGCATGATGATACGGGTGGATATAGACCCCGAGGTTCTCTCTGATTTGCATCGGGCCGACTTCATTTTCCAAGCCGATGCGATGGCGTTCGCCCAGGCGTTGCTTGCAAAGTTGCCGCTTCACTCAGACCCGAAATGGGACACTGGTGAGATCGACCGCGCAAAGGCCCGGTTCAAAGCGCAAACGGACGCTGAGCGACCCGGCATCGTGCCTGTCTGCGATGCCCTGGCCGCCGCCTTGCCGGATGACACAATGATCTATTCCGACATGACGCAGTTTGCCTATGTCGCCAAGGAGGTCTGGGACATGCCGCGCGCCGGGCATTGGCATCACCCGACCGGGTTTGGCACGCTGGGTTACGCGCTGCCAGCCTCCATCGGCGGGGCGGTTGCGCGGCGGGGCAAGCCTACGCTCTGCATCGCGGGCGATTACGGGTTTCAGTACACGGTGCAAGAGCTGGGCGCGGCGGTGGAGCTTGGCCTGGCGCTGCCAATCCTGGTGTGGGACAATGGCAAACTCAAAGAGATCGAAGACAGTATGATCCACGCGCAGATCGCACCCAATGCAGTGATCGCGCAAAACCCGGATTTTGCAGCACTTGGGCGCGCCTACGGGGCTCTGGCAACAACGCCGCAAAGCATTGATGAGGTGGTCAGCGCCGTGCTCAACGCTTTTGAGGCGGATCGCCCAACGGTCATTCACGTGGATGCAGGGGTTGCGAGCTGAGCGTGGGTTGCTACCTTTTCCTCAAGGAACCTTGAAAGTCTGCCCCATGCGGTTTTTGCTTCTGCTGACTTTGATTTTTGCAGCCCCGTTCGCGAAAGCTGAGATGCGCGTGCCGGAAAGCCAGGCAGAGATATCCATGGGCTTTGTCCGGTGGTGGAGGCCGCAGCACCGGCAGTGGTGAACATCTACGCCCGCCGCATTGTGGATGTCCGCAGCCCCTTCGCGGATGATCCGTTCTTTCAGGGCCTCTTCCGCGATTTCGGCACGCCACGCCAGCGGGTTGAGAACTCATTGGGCTCAGGCGTGATCCTCGGCGAGGACGGGATCGTGGTGTCGAACCACCATGTTGTGGGTGGGGCCAGTGATATTCGTGTGGTCCTGAATGACCGGCGTGAGTTTTCGGCGCGCGTGCTGCTTTCGGATCAGGAAAGCGATTTGGCGGTTTTGCAGATGGAAGACGCGCCAACCATGCCCGCCCTGCCGCTGCGCAACAGTGACACGGTGCAAGTGGGAGAGTTGGTTTTGGCCATCGGCAATCCGTTCGGCGTGGGCCAAACCGTCAGCAGCGGCATTGTCTCGGGGCTGGCGCGCTCGGGCACCGCGACGGGCAATCTGCGCGGCTATTTCATCCAGACCGACGCGCCGATCAATCCGGGAAACTCCGGTGGTGCGCTCGTGGATATGAATGGGGCGCTCATCGGTATCAACACCGCCATTCTCAGCCGGTCTGGCGGATCAAACGGCATCGGCTTCGCCATTCCCTCGGCCCTGGTGGACCAATTCGTCACCCAGGCGCGCGCCGGCAAAGCGCAGTTCGCGCGGCCCTGGGCCGGGATCGACGGGCAAACCCTGACCGCGGATATGGCCGAAGGCTTTGGCCTGGATCGTCCGGGCGGGGTGGTGATCTCGCAGCTGCATCCCCTCAGCGCCTTTTTGACCGCCGGGTTCCGGCCCGGCGATGTGGTGATTGCCGTCGACGGCCAAGAGGTGAACACCCCGCCCGAAATGATCTACCGGATGTCTGTGAGCGGGATCGGAAAAGATGCGGTGGTCACGCATATGCGCGACGGCCGCGAAGTGACCACGCGCGTGCCCATGATCGCCCCGCCCGACGTGCCGGCAAGGGCCCAGAGAGTGACGGGGGAGGGATCTGCCATTCCGGGGCTGAAAATGTCGACGGTCAACCCCGTGACACTTTCGGAATACGGTCTCAATCTCTCGGTCAGCGGTGCTGTGATCGATGATCCAGGCCCCGTCGGCAGACGCGCCGGGCTGCGCCCTGGGGATGTCCTGCGCGTCATCAATGAAGTCCCGGTGACAGATGCCGCCGCCGCCGAAGCTTTGCTTGAGGCCGTGAGCAGGCGGCTTGAGCTGGATGTGCAGCGCGGCGCGCGGCGTCTGACCATGAATTTCCGGCTCTAAAGGATGGCGGATCTTTTTGACAGCACCCCCGATGCGCTGCCGGACACAGCACCGCGCCCCTTGGCCGATAGGCTGCGCCCCAAAACGCTCGATCAGGTGGTGGGACAGTCCCAGGTGCTGGGGCCGGACGCGCCGCTGGGCGTGATGCTCGCGTCCAAATCGCTCGGTTCTATCATTTTCTGGGGGCCGCCAGGTGTCGGCAAAACCACCATCGCGCGGCTCTTGGCGGATGCGACGGATCTGCATTTTGTCCAGATCAGCGCGATTTTCACCGGCGTGCCCGAGTTGCGCAAAGTCTTCGAACAGGCGCGGCTGAGGCGCACGAACGGGCAGGGCACCTTGCTTTTTGTCGATGAGATCCATCGCTTCAACAAAGCGCAGCAAGACGGGTTTCTGCCCTATATGGAAGACGGCACCATCCTGCTGGTGGGCGCCACCACGGAAAATCCCAGTTTTGAACTCAACGCCGCCGTGCTCAGCCGGGCTCAGGTCCTGGTGCTGGAACGGTTAGACCTGACGGATCTTGAGTTGCTGGCGCAGCGGGCCGAGACCGAGCTCGGTATCAAACTGCCGCTCGATGGGTTGGCCCGGGAGACGCTTTTGGAAATGGCCGATGGCGATGGCCGGGCGCTTCTCAACCTCATTGAACAGGTCGCGGCCTGGTCGGTTGAGGGCAAACTGGACGAGACCGGGCTGCGCCAGCGCCTGATGCGGCGCGCGGCCAAATACGACAAGTCGGGCGACGAACACTACAATCTGATCTCAGCGCTGCATAAATCCGTGCGCGGCTCCGACCCCGATGCGGCTGTTTACTGGCTGGCGCGCATGTTGGAAGGGGGTGAAGACCCGCGGTATCTGGCGCGGCGCATCACGCGGATGGCGGTGGAAGATATCGGGCTGGCCGATCCGCACGCGCAGGCGCATTGCCTGCATGCATGGGAAGTCTACGAAAGGCTGGGCAGCCCCGAAGGTGAGCTGGCGTTGGCGCAGGCGGTGCTATATCTCGCGCTCGCACCCAAATCGAATGCGGCTTATGTTGCCTACAAGAGTGCGCGGTCTGAGGCGAAACGCACGGGCAGCACGCCTCCGCCCAAACACATCCTCAATGCGCCAACCCAGTTGATGAAAGATCAAGGATATGGCGCGGGCTACGACTATGATCACGACGCTGAAGATGGGTTTTCCGGTCAAAACTACTTTCCCGAGGGCATGAAACGCCCCGTGCTTTATCAACCGCCGGATCGCGGCTTTGAACGAGAGCTGAAAAAGCGTGTTGAGTATTTTGCCAAGCTCAGGACGCGCCGAAACTAAAGCGTTACGCCGAAATCCTGAATCTCAGTTTTGACGTAACGCAGTGCAAGATATGCGCGTTGCGCGTGTCCCGACTGTATATGATATCTCAGGTGAATGACGGGACGCTTTAGACGGCGTATGCCCTGATGCGCGACTCGGATGTCGTTTTTGGCACATTTTTCTGTACATAACCCCACGTCAACCAGAGGTGCGGGGTGCCTGCGTCCTGAGGATTGCCGAAATTCCCGTACTTTACGCCAAAAAAGTAATGTTTTGGGTGGGAAGGGGGTAGATGGATAAAAAGTTTCGTGATTTGTTAACGACATGTCGCGAACGGGCCATCCCAACCAGTCAATCCGGGACAGGCTTCAAAACACCTTCCGCGAAGGCGGGGGACATAAAAACGTAAAAAGTGACCAGGGAGACACTATAAAATGACAAAAGATCAAGCGATGCTGGATCGGTTGGCAGAGGCTGCTCGTCAGGGCAAAATCTCACGCCGTTCCTTCATGCACTATTCCATGGCGGCGGGCCTTACATCCACGACCGCAACGGGCCTATGGACGACCACTGCGAAAGCAGCGCCGTCCAACGGCGGCACATTCCGTATCGCACAGCACGATGGCAACACGTCTGACACGCATGATCCGGGCACATACCTGTCGTTTGGCCAAATCGCGATGGCGCACACGCACCGCGCTTATCTGACCAAAATTGAAACGGACCAGACGCTCGGGCCGGATGTTGCGACCGAGTGGTCGGCGACACCAGACGCGACTGAGTGGACCTTCAAGCTCGATCCGAAAGCCACGTTCCACAGCGGCGGTAAGGTGACAGGCGCAGACGTTGTCGCGTCCATGAACCATCACCGTGGCGAAGACAGCAAATCGGCGGCCAAAGCGCATTAGGCCAGTGTCGAAGATATCGTTGATAACGGCGACTCAGTGACATTCAAGCAGAGTGCACCGAATGCTGACCTGCCTTGGATTATGACGGACAACCATTTGCCAATCCTGAAGGCGCAAGCCGACGGGTCCATTGACTGGGCATCCGGCGATGGCTGT
>CAKZYL010000210.1 GCA_937884705.1 uncultured Roseovarius sp.
TGTGTGGCGGGCAACGTGCCCTTGCCGCTGGTCACACGCAACGCGCGCATCGTCTGCGAGCTCGCCGGGCGGCGAGATATGGCCATCTACGCAGGCTGCGACGCACCGCTCAAACGCACCCTCATCACGGCAGAACACGTGCACGGAAAATCCGGCCTTGATGGCCCCGTGCTGCCAGAACCCACGATGCCCATGGCCGAAGGCCACGCCGTCGATTTCCTGATCGATACGCTGCGTCGGGAACCGCGTGGCACCGTCACGCTCTGCCCCATCGGTCCGCTGACCAATATCGCAACGGCCCTGACCCGCGCGCCGGATATCGCCGAGCGCATCCAGGAGATCGTGCTGATGGGCGGCGCCTATTTCGAGGTGGGCAACATCACCCCCGCGGCCGAATTCAACATCTATGTCGATCCCGAAGCCGCTAAGCTCGTCTTTGCCTCCGGCGTGCCGATCACCGTGATGCCGCTCGATGTGACGCACAAAGCCCTGGTCACACGTCCGCGCAATGACGCCTTCCGCATTCTCCAAAATGCCGTGGGCCCCGCCGTGGCCGACATGACGGATTTCTTCGAGCGCTACGACCGCGAAAAATACGGCTCCGCGGGCGCACCGCTCCATGATCCCTGCACCATCGCTTATCTCCTCCAGCCGGACCTGTTTACCGGGCGGCACATCAACGTGGAGATTGAAACCAAATCAGAGCTCACCCTCGGCATGACCGTTGCCGATTGGTGGCGGGTCACCGACCGGCCCGCCAATGCCATGTTCATGGGCGATATCAACGCCGATGGGTTCTTTGCCCTCCTGACAGAAAGGCTCGCCCTGCTATGACGCAGCTCACCCTTGCCAAGCCGGAACACTTCGCTCAGCTGGTCAAGCTTGTCGCCGATTTCCACGCCGAAGACGGCATCACTCAAACGGATGCGGCGCGTGAGGCCGCGATCATGCCCCTGCTTGAAGGCTCGCCCCACGGCGCGATTTACCTCGCTGGCCCGTCAAAAGCGCCCGTGGGCTACGTGGTTTTGACCTTCGGCTGGTCGCTTGAAATGGGCGGCATGGACGGGTTCGTCGATGAGATCTACATCCGGCCCGGCGTGCGCGGCCGCGGAATCGGGACTGAGATCCTGACAAGCCTGCCCGCGCAACTGGCGGGCTTCGGCCTCAAGGCGGTGCATTTGGAAGTCGACCGCGACAAGCCGGATGTCCAGCGTCTCTACCAGAAAATGGGCTTTGAGGCGCGCGACCGCTACGTCCTGATGACCCGCGCGCTCTGAAATCTCCTGGAAAACGCATCCCGCACCCAGCACGGCCACTCCCAGCGAGGCAGCCCGTAAGGGCTGAAGAGCACGCGCCCTCTGTTCAATCCGGCCGCAATGCCTATCTTGGCCTCATGACCATCACGATCCCGTTTGACAACAGCTACGCCCGACTGCCGGACCGGTTCTTCACCAAGATGCCGCCCGCCACCGTGCCGGCCCCTGCCCTCATCCGCTTCAATCACACCCTCGCCGCTGAGCTGGGCATCGTCCCCGGCGATCCGGATGAGATGGCGCAAATCTTCTCGGGCAACGTTCTGCCTGATGGGGCCGACCCGCTGGCACAGGTCTATGCCGGTCACCAGTTCGGCGGCTTCTCCCCGCAATTGGGCGACGGGCGCGCCAATCTTCTGGGCGAAGTGGCCCAAGGCGGAGCTCGGTATGACATTCAACTCAAAGGCTCCGGCCCCACCCCCTACTCCCGCATGGGCGATGGGCGCGCGTGGCTGGGCCCGGTCATCCGCGAATACATCGTATCAGAGGCAATGCACGCGCTCGGCGTGCCCACCAGCCGCGCCCTGGCCGCCGTTAGCACCGGCGAAAACGTCTACCGCGAACAGGGCGCCCTGCCCGGTGCGGTGCTCACGCGCGTCGCCTCCAGCCACATTCGCGTGGGCACGTTTCAGTTCTTCGCCGCGCGTCGCGATTTGGACGGGTTGCAGGCGCTCTATGACTATACGCTGACGCGCCACTACCCCCATGTTGAAGACCCGGTTGAGCTTCTGCACGCCGTTGTTGAACGCCAAATCGGCCTGATCACGAAATGGATGTCCGTGGGCTTCATCCACGGCGTGATGAACACCGACAATACCACGCTCTCGGGCGAAACCATTGACTATGGCCCCTGCGCGTTTCTGGATGTCTACCACCCCGATACCGTCTTCAGCTCAATCGACACCCATGGCCGCTATGCCTATGCCAATCAGGCCAATGTCATCGTCTGGAACATGGCGCAGTTTGCCACCGCGCTCGTCCCGCTCATGCCCGATCAAGAGGACGCGGTTGAGGCCTTCACCCGGATCATCCACGCCATGGGCCCGAAACTCGAGGCCGCCTGGTTGCACGCCTTTGGCAAAAAGATCGGGCTGGCGGACACCAAAGCCGAAGACCTCGATCTCATCATCGGGCTCTTGCAACGCATGGCCGAAGGCCGCGCGGATTTCACCAACACCTTCCGCGCGTTGATCGACGGCCAGGCACGGGATCAGTTCCTCGATCCCACGGCCTTTGACAGCTGGGAGGCAGACTGGCGCGCCCGACTGGCTTCAGAAGAGGCGCCAAACGACGTGATGAAAGCCGCAAACCCCGTCTTCATTCCCCGCAATCACCGGGTGGAAGAGGCGATTGCCGCAGCGGTGGCCGGGGACTATTCGGTGTTTGAGCGCCTTTTGGACGTTCTGAGCCGTCCTTACACGGACCAACCAGACGCCTCTGATCTGCGTCGCCCGCCCGAGCCTGCCGAAGTGGTGCAGCAAACTTTCTGTGGCACCTAAGCCTGGGACCAGCGCCTCAGACGTCCAAATCCCGAAAATCAGTGGAAATCAACGCCGACACGCGCTATCGAGCCACCGGGATAGGTGCGGGACAAGTGCGGATAGCCCTGATGAACGATACAATCACCGATCGCTGCGAGGCCAAAGGGCTGCGGATGACGGATCAGCGTCGCACCATCGCCAAGGTGCTCGAGGACGCCGAGGATCACCCCGATGTTGAAGATCTCTACCTCCGCGCCTCCGCGGTGGATCCGCATATCTCCATTGCCACCGTCTATCGCACGGTGAAACTTTTTGAGGAGGCCGGCATCCTCGACAAGCTGGAATTTGGCGATGGCCGGGCGCGCTATGAAGATGCCGAACGCGATCACCATGATCACCTGATTGATCTGCAATCGGGTGAGGTGATTGAGTTTGTAGATGCCGACATTGAAGCGCTCCAGGAACGCATTGCCCGCAAGCTGGGCTATAAGCTGAAGGGTCACAAGTTGGAGCTTTACGGCGTGCCTTTGAAAGACGACTGAGCCGCCCGAGCCCCCCCGCCCCCTCGCCAAAAGAAAAGAGCGCGGAGGGCCGCGCTCTTCGCAAATCAACCTTTTGGTCGATCAGATCACTTCCAACCCACTTCGTTGAAGATCTGGGCCGCCTGCTCGATGTTCGAAGCCGCTTTGCTCAGATCCACATCATCGGCTTTGAAGAGACCCAAAGAGGCGGCTGGTGCGCCCAGGCCAACACCTGCAACGGCCGGGTACTCGTCGTTGCCATTGGCAAAGTATTCCTGCGCCGAGTCAGAGGCGAGATACTCAAGGAATTTGATCGCGTTCTCTTTGTTCGGTGCGTTGGCTGCCACACCACCGCCGGAGGTGTTGATGTGGGCCCCTTCAGAGGATTGTGCCGGGAACACCCAACCGATGTTTTCCAGATCGGCCTTGGCAAGACCGTCCACATCCTTACGGATCGCGCGTGCAAAGTAGTAGGTGTTGGAGACAGAGATGTCGCACTCACCCGAGACCAGACCGCGCAGCTGATCGGTGTCACCACCCTGCGGCTCGCGTGCAAAGTTGTCGACAACGCCCTGTGCCCAGCCTTTGGCGGTGTCCGCGCCGAAGTTCTCGATCACGGTCGACAAAAGCGTCAGCGAGTACACGTTCGAGGACGACCGGTGGCACACCATGCCTTTGTACTTGGGGTCAGCCAGATCGACATAGGTCATGGGCGGGTCTGTCACGTCATTTTTGTCGTAAAAGAAGATCCGGGCGCGCTGCGAGAAGGCAAACCACTGGTTGTCTGCGTCCTGCAGGTTGGCGGGGATACGTGCCTCGAGAACGTCGCTGTCAATGGATTGAAGAACACCGGCGGCCTTCGCACGGTCCAGGCGCGTGTTGTCAACGGTCATCAGTACGTCAGCGGGGGAGTTTGCACCCTCAGCGACCATACGCTCGATCAACGCGTCGCCTTTGCCCTCGATGCGATTGATTTTGATACCCGTCATTTCTTCGAATTCAGAGTAGAGACGCTCATCAGTGTCGTAGTGACGCGAGGAGTAGAGGTTCAGTTCGCCCTCAGCAAAACTGGCGCTTGCCGCGCCGACGGCGATTGTCGCCGCTACTGCGAGGGTCGAAACGGAGTTGGAAAATGTCATATCACGCTCCCTGTTGTGTCCTGACAATGTCGCTGAATTACTGTTTTTTGTCGCGGAAACAAGATCATTCTTGATTGTTTTTGTAAGTTTTTTGCTTGCACATCGCGATTTTCCCAGAATTCACACGAAAACCCGTCAACTATGCTCTTCCCGCGAAATCTCAGCCAGTGCGAGGTTGTAATTTCGCAAAGCATCCACATGAAAAACAGCCCCCAAAAGCTCCGGCGGCGCGCCCTCTCCTGGGATTTGGACGACCGGTAAAAACTGCGCCGAGGTGCGATCGAAGATGGTCATGGCCACTTCCAATGTGGCGCCAGCATCCACATAGATCCCATCTTCGATCATTTGCCAGCAGTGATCTTCGGGGGCTGCATCCGGATCCTCTTTGACCCGCATGACCCGCTGCACCCGCATCATCGAGAGCACATAGGCATGCGGCCCCGCCGCCAAGCGCACGCCGCGACGTTCCAGTTGCGTGAGGAAAAAGGACCGCGTCACCAAATTGGCGCTGAGCGCCGATGACATGGAAACGGCCACCATAACGGCGATCCCGATCTGCCAATCGCCCGTGAGCTCAAACACGATCAACGTGGTGGAAATCGGCGCCCCGATCACAGAGGCCGACACCGCGCCCATGCCCGCCAACGCGTAAACATTGGCCGATCCCGAGTTTTCAGGGAAAAAACTTGTGGCCACGATGCCAAAGGCCAGACCAACGAGGGCCCCTACCATCAGCGAGGGCGAAAAGACACCTCCGCCCATGCGCCCACCCAGGGTGATCGCGACCGCCAAGACCTTGAGCACGGTAAAGACCACCGCCTCATGCCACAGCAACGCGCCATTGAGCGCCGCAAAGGTCGTTTCATAGCCCACGCCGATGACATGGGGAAACCAGATGGCGATCGCCCCTAGCAGTGCCCCGGCCACCACAGGCCGCAGCCATCGCGGCAGTCTCAGCCGATCCTGCAACAGATTGCCCGCATCTTCGGCAAAAAATACTGCGTACATCAGGGCCGAGGCCACCAGACCGCACATCAGCCCCAAAAGCAAAAAGGCGGGCAGTTCCACGTAGAATTCCAACATGTTCGCAACCGGTAAGGCGAACTCGGCCATGTCCCCGAATTGCAGCCGTGCAATAACGGCGCCGGAGACGGCCGCGATTGTAATCGGCGCAAAGGCATGCAGCGCAAAGTGGCGCAGCACAACTTCCAAAGCGAAAAGCGCCCCCGCGATGGGCGCGTTGAATGAGGCCGACACAGCCGCCGCCACAGCGCAGCCCAAGAGATCCCTGCTGGTGAGCCCTGACGCCTTGATGCGGTCACTGACCCACGTTGAAATGAGCCCCGCCAAGTGCACAACAGGGCCCTCTCGCCCGCTTGAGCCCCCCGTGCCCAGAGTGATGATGGACGCAAACACCGACGCGATCCCGGCCTTGATTTCCACCCGGCCATCTCCCAAGGCGGCCCCTTCGATCACGTCTGCCACCGATCTCGCACGTGCATCCGGCGTGAAAAAATGCAGGATGAGCCCGACGGCAAGCCCGCCGCACATGGGCACCAGCAGGATCCAATACCACGGCAGCGTCTGCGCAAAACTGTGCAAAAGGGCCACGTCTTCGGTACCGTAAACCCAGCGTTGCAACTCGTTGACGGCCATGCGGAAGAGAGAGGCCGCAACGCCCGCTGCAATCCCGATAAAGAGCGCGATGAGCCAAAACTGAAACTGACTTGGCCCTCTGGAGCGCAGAATGTCCCATCCTCTGCGCAAGGCAAGCCGGGCAGAGACGATTTTCTTTTTGACGAATCGGCGGGACGAGACCGTCATGAGGCACGCGGCCCTCTACGAAGTTCAGCTTCCAACAACGCCCAGGTTGACCTAGAACAAAGAGGTGTACGTAGCGAGGGGCCTTTTGATCTAGGCATGTAGCGGGTGTAACAATGGCGCATGAGACAGCAATAGACGATTTATCCGCGATCCTAGGACAACGACTGTCGCGCTCCAAGTCCGATCTGGAACTGCATGGACGCTCTGAGACACATTTTCCACTCTCGCCCCCAGATGCCGTCGCTTATCCAGAAAACGCAGAGGATGTCGTGCAGATCGTGCAGACCTGTGCTGCACACCGAACGCCGATTATCGGCTGGGGGACGGGCACATCCCTGGAAGGCCAGGCCCAGGCGGTCCATGGCGGGGTCAGCGTCGATTTCTCCCGTATGAACCGCGTTTTGGAGGTCAATCAAGAAGATCTCACGGTGCGGGTTCAACCCGGCGTCACGCGGGAGTCGCTCAATGAAGAGCTGCGTGCGACAGGTCTTTTTTTTCCGGTCGATCCTGGCGCCAACGCCTCTTTGGGCGGTATGGCATCGACACGGGCCAGCGGCACCACGGCGGTCCGCTATGGCACCATGCGCGACAATGTCTTGGGGCTGGAGGTCGTGACGGCCGCAGGCGAGGTCATTCGCACCGGCACCGCGGCGCGAAAGACCTCTGCGGGATACGACCTCACCGCGCTTTTTGTGGGCAGCGAGGGAACGCTTGGGCTGATCACCGAGCTCACCTTGCGTCTGCACGGCATCCCGGAAGCGACCGCCGCAGCGGTCTGTGCCTTTGAGCGTGTGCCCGACGCCGTTGCCTGCGTGATCGACACGATTCAGATGGGCGTGCCAATGGCGCGCATTGAGCTGATGGACGTGGAAAGTGTGAAGGCCGTGAACGCCTATTCGGGCTCTGACTTGCCGCACCGGCCGCATCTCCTCTTGGAGTTTCACGGCACTGAGACGGGGGTCGAGGAACAAGCATCGCTTTTTGGTGAGATTGCCGATCAACGCGGCGCCTCGGATTTTAACTGGGCGACCCGGGCAGAAGACCGCACCGCGCTCTGGACAATGCGCCATCACGCTTACTGGGCTATTCTGGCCGCGCGCCCCGGTGCGAAAGCTGTGGTGACAGATGTCTGCGTGCCAATATCGAGACTTGCAGAGGCGATTGAGGCGTGCCGCGCCGATCTCGAAGAGGCGGGTATTGACGGACCGATCCTGGGGCATGTGGGCGACGGCAATTTCCATGCGATTTTGATGTTCGACCCCGATGATGAGGCGGAAAAGGCGCGGGTTCTGGCCGCCTCTGAACGGTTGGTGGATCTGGCGCTGTCCATGGGCGGCACGGTGACGGGGGAACACGGGATTGGCTTGGGCAAGCTTGGCTACATGACGCGAGAGCATGGCGGCGGATGGGCCCTGATGAGTGCGATCAAGACGGCGTTTGATCCGCTCAACATCATGAATCCGGGTAAGCTGGTGCCACCGCGAAATTGAACGCGCGAGAGGGGTGGCTCGCCGCTCCCTTTCGGGCGCGTCTCGCGAGGGGCGCTACCCAGTCATCAGCTTTTCTGCCGCGGCACGGGCTTCTTTGGATATGCGGTCGCCCGACAGCATGCGCGCAATCTCATCCACGCGCGCGGCGCCGTTGAGAGAGGTGACCGTCGACAGCGTGACGTCCTCCTCCACCCGTTTTGCCACTTGCCAATGATGCGCCGCGCGGGCGGCCACTTGGGGGGAATGGGTCACAACCAAGACCTGAGATCGCTCTGAAATCTGTGCAAGGCGGCGGCCCACAGCATCGGCGGTCGCGCCGCCGACACCGCGGTCAATTTCATCGAAAATCATGGTGATACCGCTGGCTTGATCCGTGAGGCAGACCTTGAGCGCGAGCAAAAAGCGGCTCAGTTCGCCGCCAGAGGCGATTTTGTTCAAGGGCCCCGCTGGGGCGCCTGGGTTCGTGGCCACCGTAAACGTCACCGCATCCACCCCGTCCGGTCCGGGCGCCGCATCCGTGACATCGGTCAGAAACTGCGCGCGCTCGAGCTTTAGAGGTACGAGCTCTGCGACCATCGCCACGTCCAGCTTTTGGGCCGCTTGCTTGCGTTTGCCGCTGAGCGCGCGCGCGGCCTTTTCAAATGCGGTCTCAGCCACCTGCACGGCCTCCCCCGCCGCCGTGATATCAGCATCGCTGCGATCCAGCGCGGCAAGTTTCCCGCGCAGATCTTCGGCAAAGACGCCCAGTTCATCTGGCTGCACCCCGTGCTTGCGGGCCAGACCGCGAATGGCAAAGAGCCGTTCCTCTACCTCATCCAATTCATGCGGATTGAACGACAGCATATCGGCAAACCGCGCCACGCCGCTGGCGGCTTCAT
>CAKZYL010000211.1 GCA_937884705.1 uncultured Roseovarius sp.
AAGAAAATGCTGGTCAGGATGAAGTTGGCGGCAAGGATCAGCACGGCCGCGGCCTCCACGGCGGATTTCGTGGCCTGGCCCACGCCTTGCGCGCCGCGACCTGTGTTCATGCCATAGTAGCAGCCAAGAAGCGTGGCGATAAATCCAAAGGCTGCGCCTTTGACGAGAGAGGAGATCACATCGCGCATTTCGATGAAGTTCACCGTATTGGTGAGGTAAGCCGCCTCATTGAAACCGAGCGAGTTTGTCGACACCAGATACCCGCCCATAATCCCAATCACGTCGCCTACACCGACCAGCACAGGGACCATGATGAGCCCTGCCAGAACGCGAGGGACGGTCAGGTACTTCATGGGATGCGTGGAGAGCGTGACAAGCGCGTCGATCTGTTCGGTCACCTTCATCGTTGCGATTTCAGCGGCGATGGAGGAGGTCACGCGGGCCGCGACCATGAGGCCGACCAATACCGGGCCGAGTTCCCGCACCATTCCAATGGCGACGATCTGTGGAACGACGGCTTCGGCATTAAAGCGCGCGCCGCCCGAATAGATCTGAAGCGCCAGCGCGCCGCCCGTGAAGACCGCTGTGAGGCCAACCACTGGAAGGCTGAAATATCCAACACTCATAAGCGCTTGGAGTATTTCCTTTGGGTAGAAAGGTGGGCGCAGAAAATGGCTCAGCGTTTGCCCGGCAAAGATCGCGATGCGGCCAATGAACGCCAGTGCGCCCAGAACAGCCGCGCCGATGGCCGCCAGTGGGCTGAGGATCCAGGTCATGCGCCGATATAGCGCCGGGCGTAGCGCGTGCCGAGCGATGTGAGAATTTCATACCCGATCGTGCCGGCATTGGCCGCCAGATCATCCACGCCCTGATGTTCGCAGAGCACATCAAGATGCTTGGGGTCGCGGCCCAGATCCGTGATATCGACGCTGATCAGATCCATGGAGATCCGACCCGCGAGAGGACAGGGCTGATCTTCGAAATAGAGATGGGTCACAGGGCCCATACCGCGGATGAGGCCATCGGCGTAACCTGCTGATATTGTGGCGATACGCGTCTCTCGGTCCGCGGTGAACGTGTTGCCGTAGCCCACCGTTTCGCCGATTTCGATTGTGCGGCACTGAATGACCGGCGCAGAGAGGGCCACGACGGGTTGGGCGGCCTCGAACGGGAACCCGCCATAGGTGCCAATCCCGGGCCGTGTCATATCAAAGTGATACTTGGCACCCAACAAAACGCCCCCGGTGTTGGCCAGTGACAGGGGCACATCGAGCCCCATCGTCATGTCGCGAAACGCATCCAACTGGCGCAGGTTCATTGGATGCTCTGGGTCATCCGCGCAAGCCAGATGGCTCATGATCAGGGCGGGGGATTGCTCCAAGACGACGTCACGCACGGCGGCCCATTCGGCCGGTTCCATGCCAAGGCGATTCATTCCGGTATCAAGTTGCACGCCAAACGGATGCCCGGGGAGCGCCTCCACATGGCGGATAAGCTGATCGATTGAGTTGATCATCGGCGCGAGGTTCATGTCAGAGATCATATCAGTGTCGCCGGGCATGTGGCCTGAGAACAGGTTGATCACTGGCCCCGGGCCGAGCGCTTCGCGCAGTGCGGCGCCTTCCTCAGCGATGGCCACAAAGAATGTGCGTGCGCCAGCGCGGGCCAGAGCGCGGGCGGCCCGGTCTGCGCCGATGCCATACCCATCCGCCTTAACCACTGCCGCGGTTTCACACTCCGTCATCTGATCCAGCGCCTGCCAATTCGCCACGACGGCGCCAAGATCAACGGTTAAAATCGAGCTACCCATAGGGGGGTTTTGACAGGCTGACCTGCCGGGTCAAGGGGGGAAACGCGTGCATGAGGTTTGGTCTGATCAGACGGCGGGCACCTGTTGCGTGGCACAGTGAATGCCCCCACCCAGACCGATCAGCATGTCGGCATTCAGCGTGACAACCTCGCGGCCAGGATAGTGGCGACGCACCGCATCAAGAGCGATGGCATCAGGCCCTGGATCGCCAAACTCTGACATGATCACCGCGCCATTGCACACATAGTAATTGACGTAATAGCAGACCTCATCAATGCGGCCGTCAAAGGCGTAGGGGATGACCTCCACCTCCATGTTTTCGGCCGTGAGAGTGTCTTTCAATATGGCTGTGGCGCGGTTGTAAGGGCCATCGGGTGCGGAAGCATCATGCTGCATGAGCACGCGATTTCCGCCGGTGAAGCGGGCAAACCCGTCGATATGGGCGTCAGTCACGTCCTGGCCTTTCACGCCCGGCCCCCAAATCACCCGATCTGCGCCGTAAGCTGCGGCGAGGCGGTCGGTCACCTCAGCTTTGGACAGGCCCGGATTGCGGTTGTCGTTGATCCAGCTGCTTTCATGGGCCATCACCAAGCCACGCCCGTCGGCTTCGGCGCCCCCCGGCTCACCCACCAGGCCCGATTCGTAGAGCGGCACGCCCATGTACTCGGCCACGCGGGCGCTGATCTGTTCGTCACTTGGCAGCCGGTACCGGCCCCAGCCGTTGAAGGCGATGTGGCTTATGGCGCGATCGCCTGCATCGTTGATCACAAAGAGCGGTCCCGAATCGCGGCACCAGAGATCATCGGTTGGGATGTCCCAAAGCTCGACGTTGCCGGACAGGATCTTGCCCGCGGCGGCATGCTCCGAGGCATCAGCCAGCATGATCACAGGTTCAAATTCGGCGATGGCGTTGGCGATGCGGGCGATAACGGTCTGGATCGCGGTGCGCTCGCGTTTGGTACGATAGGTGTAGGGATCGACCGGCCACTGCATCAACGTCATCTCGTGCGGCTCTTCCTCGGCGGGCACGTAGAAGCTTTGGGGCAGGGCAGCCATGGCAGGGGCTCCTATGAGCGCCATAGATTGGGCGAGAAAGGTTCGGCGGGTGAGCATAAGGATGACGCTATCAGAACGCGCGATCACCGTCCTGCTGCCAGGGCTTGGCCAGATTGCCAAAGCGCGTGAACCGACCCTCAAAGCTGAGTTCTACGGTGCCAATAGGACCGTGACGCTGTTTTCCGATGATCACTTCGGCCTTGCCATGGAGGCGCTCCATGCGTTCTTGCCAAACGGCCATGTCTTCCAGCTTGTCATCAGAGGGTTTTTCGCGTTCGGCATAGTATTCTTCGCGGAACACAAACATCACCACATCGGCATCCTGCTCGATAGATCCCGATTCGCGAAGGTCTGAGAGTTGTGGGCGCTTGTCGTCTCGCCCTTCGACCTGACGCGAGAGCTGCGAGAGCGCGATCACAGGAATGTCGAGCTCTTTGGCGATCGCCTTGAGGCCCTGGGTGATCTCGGACACCTCGTTCACGCGGTTGTCTTTGGCCGAAGCCGGGCGGACAAGCTGCAAGTAATCCACGATGAGAACATCGAGGCCTTGCGTGCGTTTCAGACGGCGGGCCCGGGCGGCCAACTGGCTGATCGGTAGGGCGGCCGTGTCGTCGATGTAAAGCGGGCAGGCTTCAAGCGTCTTGGCGGCCTCAACGAAGCGGCGAAACTCACCTTCGGTCATATCGCCGCGCCGGATCTGTTCAGAGGGTACTTCGGATGCCTCTGACAGAACCCGCGCGGCGAGCTGCTCGGCGCTCATCTCTAATGAAAAAAATCCAACCACACCGCCTTCGACCGCGCCGTCTCCGCCTTCCGGCAGGGTGCCTCTTTGGTAGGTTTTGGCGATGTTGAAGGCGATATTGGTGGCCAGTGATGTCTTACCCATCGAGGGGCGACCCGCGAGGATCAGCAAATCGGACTTGTGAAGACCACCGAGTTTGCGATCCAGATCATGCAGCCCGGTTGGCTTGCCAGCCAGGCCCCCATCCCGCTTGAAGGCGGCATTTGCAACATTAACGGCGTCCGTTACGGCGCTCAAAAAGCTTTGAAATCCTGTTTCGGACTTACCCTGTTCGGACAATGCGTAGAGCTTGGCTTCGGCATTTACGATTTGATCGCCGGGTTCCAGATCCACATCGGCACGGGCGGCTTGGCCCGAGATATCACGACCAAGGCCGATCAGCTCGCGCCGGATCGCCATGTCGTAAATCATCTGAGCATAGTCGCGTGCCGCAAATGAGCTGATCGCGGCGCCTGCGAGCCGCACCAGATAGGCCGGGCCGCCCAACTCTTTGAGACCGTCATCATCTTCGAGAAATGTCTTCAGGGTCACAGGGGAGGCCAAGGCGCCTTTGCCGATCCGCGCGGACGCCACTTCGAAAATGCGGGCATGGACGGGATCGTAAAAGTGGATTGGGCCGATGAGGCTCGCCACCTTGTCGTAGATATCGTTGTTCGTGAGTATCGCGCCGAGAAGTTGCTGCTCTGCCTCAATAGAATGTGGCAGTATGTCAAAACCCTGCGTGTCAACGCCCGTGGCGTTGAAATTGGATACCGTATTCATCTTTTAGTACCGTCCCCCTGTTCGCTCGGGTGTCATAACTTTGTCATATTAAACCTTGCAACGTGGAAATCTCTGTGGATGGGCTGTGTATATCAACATCTTGCGGCAAAGAGCGCGCCCTCGTCAAGATCCAGTGTCCTTTCTTGAGATGTCCCAAGAAACATCCACAGATTTTTTAACCAAAGTTAATGAGTGAGGTGTGTTTGGCACCTATTTGCGCGCCTCTTGCCAGGCTCTGGGGGCTCTCAAGAACGCCTCAACCTCATCGAGCGTGATAGAATCAAACATCTCGGACGCGCGGGCTTCAGCCAGGACATCCCACCACGTGCACAGCGCATGCAGCTTTACGCCGTGATCGCCGAGGGTTTTGATCGTTTCGGGAAAAATGCCGTAGTAGAAAATCACGGCCGTGTGGCCACAGGTGGCGCCGGTTTCGCGAATGGCATCGACGAAACTGAGCTTGGATCCGCCATCCGTTGTCAGATCCTCGACCAGTAGCACGCGCTGGCCCTCACTCATCTCGCCCTCGATGCGGGCGTTGCGGCCGTAGCCTTTGGGCTTTTTGCGCACATAGGACATGGGCAGCCCCATGCGTTCTGCGACCATCGCCGAAAAGGGGATACCCGCGGTTTCGCCGCCTGCGATGTTGTCAAAGGCCTCAAAGCCCGCATCGCGCATCACCGTGACCGTCATGAAATCCATCAGAGTGGAACGGATGCGTGGATAGGATATCAGTTTGCGGCAGTCGATATAGGTGGGAGAGGGCAGGCCGGATGCCAGCGTGAAGGGCTCTTTGGGGCTGAAATGCACCGCCTTCACTTCCAGCAACATGCGCGCGCTTAAGCGGGCGATCTCTTCTTTTGGGGGGAAGCTCGTAGGGATCATGATGTGTATCCTATGGGGGCGGCGGAAGTTATGCCTCCGGCGGGGATATTTTCAGCCAGAAGACGCATCCGCGACGGACCAGTGAAGAGGGAATTGGGGATCAAAAAGCGTGACAGGGCCGTCGCCTGTGTGAATTTTATCGGGGTAATCGACGGGTGTGTTGGACTTCGTCAGGGTGATCGTGTCGTCGTTGACGGGCAGCTTGTAAAACCCAGGCCCGTGTCGCGATGTGAAGCCTTCGAGGCGATGAAGCGCGCCTTCATCCTCAAAAACCTGCGCCAGAATCGACATGGTGTTGGTCGCCGTAAAGCACCCTGCGCACCCACAAGCCTGTTCTTTGAGCGGGTCGGTATGGGGCGCGCTGTCGGTGCCCAGAAAGAAGCGCGCGTCACCGGATATTGCGGCTTTGCGCAGCGCCAACCGGTGGCGTTCGCGTTTGGCCACGGGCAGACAGTAGTAATGCGGTTTGATCCCGCCTGCCAAAATGAAGTTTCGGTTGATCACCAGATGATGGGTGGTGATCGTGGCGGCCAAATCTTCATCGACGGATTGGGCATACTCCACGCCGTCAGCCGTGGTGATATGTTCCATGACCACGCGCAGCCCCGGCGTGGCCCTGCGCAGCGGATCGAGCACGCGCTCAATAAAGACAGCCTCGCGGTCGAAGATGTCGACATCATCATCGGTGACCTCGCCGTGGACGCATAGCGGCAAACCGATCTCGGCCATGCGCTCTAGCACCCCGCGCACGCGGTCAAAATTGCGCACACCACTGGCGGAATTCGTTGTCGCACCAGCGGGATAGAGCTTTACCGCCTGGACAATACCGTCTCTATGGGCCTGCGCCACATCTTCGGGATCGGTGTCTTCCGTCAGATAAAGCGTCATCAGTGGGGTGAAGTCGCTGCCTGCAGGGCGCGCGGCGAGAATACGCTCTTTATACCGCGCGGCATCTGATCCTGTCACGACGGGCGGCACCAGATTGGGCATGATGATCGCGCGGCCGAAATGCCGTGCGCTCTCCGGGCAAACCGCTGCCAACATCTCTCCGTCGCGCAAGTGCAAGTGCCAATCGTCAGGGCGGCGGATCGTCAGCGTCGTGGTCATGGCTCAGGGCATTACACCGTCCTCGTCGGCCTGACCAGTGCTACTCTTGGGGGTTTTCAAGGGCGTGGTTGGCCCGGATGAGACCCCGCCGGATGGGGCGTAATTCCTGCTCACGCAGCACGGCTTCGCAGAGCGTCTTCATTCTTCGGAACTGGCCGCCCCGCTCCAGATGGAGCATGAGGTTTGTCAGGTACCCGACGTCGCTGCGGCGGGCGCGCATCAGTTTTGCTAGGCTTGCGCGCGTCAGCTTGCGAGAGCTCATCTGCGCCAGCATGCGGTAGAGTAGGTTGGTGCGCAAAAACGCATCCTGTAGATCATTGCCCATGAACCTCGCTGGGATGAGCGTGGCGTTGGCCCGCGCAAAAAGGCTGGCATGCATGGCATCGAGCAAGGAGTTCGGATTGTAGGCGATCCAGGCGTGGTCTGCGGCCTCCAGCATGTCTGGCGCGTAGCCAAAGCGCGAGGTGAAGTCCCGCCGTCTTTCCTTGACAAAGCGGCCGTCCCATCCGGCGAGGTGGGGGGAGAGTGTCGCCTGGGGCTGCAAGGCAAGCACATGGGATCCCGGTGCCGACACGGAAAAGGCGCACGCGGCATAGCCACAAGACCCCGCCCCATAAAACAGGACCTGATCGAACTCATCGAAAAACCCGTCGTCGATCAGCCGATCAAAATACGAGATCACATGCGGTGCACGAAACCACGTGTCATGCTTTGCAAAGAGCGCCATGTGAGACCAGCCAAGGGCATCAATCAGCGGCCATGCCATGGGTTGGCCACTGGTCGATCCGGCGATGATGCGCGTGCGGGTCTCGAATGTGACCAGCAATGTCGGCTTTTTCTCGATCAAAAGCGCGGCGTGATCCGGGCCCAGCGGTTCGCAATAACCGTCATCGCCCGCCAGATCTTCGAGCTGTTCGCACCATGCCTCCCATTCAAGGCCGGAAAGATCTGCTTGCAAAAGGGTCGTCGCGTCTTTCATGAGGGCCCACTCCTCGCATCAAAGAACTCAATCATCATACCACAGCCTTGGTTCGGCAATTTCAATCGAATTGCCCGCAGGATCTCTGAAATATATGGATCGCGCGCCGTTTGGCCAGTCGAAGTCGGCTTCCACAGGGTGGCCTGCCGCCTCCAATCGCGCGCACCAGGCTGCGATCTCATCACGGCTTGCGCCGAAACAGAGGTGGCCTTGTCCGGTGGCGCCGTGAGCCGGCACGGGCAAGCGCGGGTTGGACGAGCCATCCACCGTCACCTTGGGGTCAAAGAGCAGCAGAATGGTGGAGCCCACGCGAAAGAACACGTGTCGATCCGGGACGCGCAGCTCTTCATCGAGGCCCATGATCCGGCCATAGAAATCTGCCGCGGCATCCAGATCATCCACGTAAAGAGCCGCTTCTAATACAGAGCCAGGGGCAGGAGCTGAGGGCAAGCGCGTCATCACCCAGAAACTAGAGATCCTCACCCCCAGCTGCAAGGCACGGGTGATGTGTCATGTCTTGGTCACACACCAGCCTTAAGCAGACACTAGATATACGCGCCAAAAGCGCCCTTGTCAGGCGGCGGACGCGAGATATAGTGGTATATAGTATGAGGCAAGACTGTGGGCGGGCACGCCGCCCCGGCAGGGAACAAGGAAGATCAGCGGGCAGGGGGCACGTCACCGCATGGATACAGACTTCAGAACTGATTTTGTGCGAGAGCCATCTGCGCTCAAGCAGCACCCAGCCTTGGTGCTGAATGCTGATTACCGGCCTTTGTCGTACTACCCTTTGTCACTGTGGTCCTGGCAGGACGCGATCAAGGCTGTGTATCTTGATCGGGTGTCTATCGTTGCGGAATATGACGTCCATGTGCACAGCCCCTCGCAGAAAATAAAGATCCCCAGCGTTATCGTACTCAAGGACTATGTGAAACCGCAAAAGCGCGTGGCGTTCACGCGTTTCAATCTGTTTTTGCGCGATCAGTTTAGCTGTCAGTATTGCGGCTCGAAAGACAATCTGACGTTTGACCATGTCGTGCCGCGCTCACGCGGGGGGATCACGTCGTGGGAAAACGTTGTGGCCGCCTGTTCCAGGTGCAACCTGAAGAAAGGCGCCCGGTCGCTCAGAGAATCAGGGCTCACCTTGCGCAAGCCGCCCCGCGCACCAGGTGCGGAGGAGTTGCGCAATATGGGGCGGAAGTTTCCACCCAACCATTTGCATGAAAGCTGGATCGATTTCCTCTACTGGGATGCAGAGCTGGACGCGTGATCCTTGCAATTCGATATGCGTTTGCGCATGCTCTTGAGCGGTTGCAGCAAGGGGCCAGCGCGTGAACGTCACTCGATTGAATCAGGATCCTCACAAGCTTCGTGAGGGCCGGGAAAAGAATCTTGAAGTCGCGATTGGGCGTGAGGTCCGCGATCTGCGCAAAGCCCGCGGCATGACTGTGGCGGATCTGGCTGGTGCCACGGGGCTGTCTGTTGGGATGCTGTCCAAAATTGAAAATGGCGTGACATCGGCCTCGCTCACCACGTTGCAGGCGCTGTCCACTGCGCTCTCGGCGCCTGTGACGGCGTTTTTCCGCAGGTTCGAAGAGGCTCGCGAAGCGGTGCATATCCGCGCGGGCGAAGCGGTTGAGATTGAGCGCGCGGGGACACGTGCCGGGCACCATTACAATCTGTTGGGGCATCTGGGCGGCAACAACAGCGGCGTCGTGATGGAGCCCTATCTGATCTTGCTGTCCAAGGATTCCGATACGTTTGAGACGTTCCAGCATGACGGGGTGGAGCTCATCTATATGCTTGAAGGCGAAGTCAGCTATCGTCACGGCGATCAGAGTTTTCACTTGCGCCCCGGGGACAGCCTCTTTTTCGATGCAGATGCACCTCATGGGCCAGATGAGCTGATCAAATTGCCGATCCGGTTTGTCTGTGTGATTTCCTATCCGCAAAGAGGATAGGCGTTTCGCGCAGATTTTACCCAGAGGAAAATTTAATTCTTTATATTGAACGTTCCCTATCATAGCGTTAGGTACATCCTATCGGCTGAAAGGGAGCGTGATATGTGTGGCATCGTTGGTCTGTTCCTCAAGGATAAGGCGCTTGAGCCGCGTTTGGGTGAAATGCTGACAGATATGTTGATTACGATGTCCGATCGCGGGCCGGATAGCGCGGGCATTGCTGTTTATGGTCAGGATCGCGACGGCTTGGGCAAATTGACGGTGCAGTCGTCGGACCCGACCGGTTTTGACAAGCTTGGGGGGCTGTCCTCGGCCATCGGGGCTGAGGTCAGTGTGAGGGTCGTTGATACCCATGCCGTTCTTGAAATGCCCGAGGACAAGATTACTCAGGCGCGCGCTTACTTGCGCGAAAATCACCCCGACATCCGCGTGATGAGTGCCGGAGAAGTCATTGAAATCTATAAAGAGGTTGGGCTTCCAGGCGATGTCGCCAAGCGCTTTGATATCCCGCAATTGCACGGCTCTCACGGGATCGGCCACACGCGCATGGCCACCGAATCTGCTGTGACCACTCTGGGTGCGCACCCGTTCTCGACCGGGTCGGATCAATGTCTGGTACACAACGGGTCTCTGTCGAACCACAATGCGCTGCGCCGTGAGTTGCGCCATCAGGGTGTGACGGTGGAGACGGAAAATGACACCGAGGTCGCGGCGGCATACCTTACATGGCGTTTGCAAGAGGGTGACACGCTGGGCCAGGCCTTGGAAGCAGGTCTCGACGATCTCGATGGATTCTACACATTCGTCGTGGGCACCAAAGACGGCTTTGGCGTGCTGCGCGATCCCATTGCATGCAAGCCCGCCGTGATGGCCGAGACGGATCAATATGTGGCATTTGGCAGTGAGTACCGCGCATTGGTGAATTTGCCGGGGATTGAAGACGCAAAAGTGTGGGAGCCAGAGCCCGCCACCGTCTACTTTTGGAGGCACTGATCTGTGGTCAGTCCCGCCGAGGATAGCATTCAGACAGACGTGCCGGGTGAGGTTGTCACCAATGGTATCCCGCGCCCTGTGGCCTATCGTCGGACGCGCTGGGGTAAGGATCCCTACGCGCTGTGCAGTTACTCCACCTTGCAAAAGGGTGCGACGGCAAAGGATCGCAAACGGATCCGCAAACCGCTGGGGGACGTGGTGTTTTTCGCAGGCGAGCACGTGTCGAAGGATTTTCCGGCGATGGTGCATGGCGCTCTTGTCACTGGACGAGATGCAGCCGCTAAGGTTTTGAAAACAGGCGCGAAACGTATTGGTATCGTGGGTGCGGGTGTGGCTGGTATGGGAGCCGCTCGCGTGCTCACAGATGCCGGGCGTTCGGTTGAGGTATTTGAGGCGCGAGGCCGGATCGGTGGCCGGACCTGGACGGATCATTCGCTTGGGTTGCCGATGGATATGGGCGCGTCTTGGATCCATGACCCGAAGGGCAATCCGTTGACGGAGCTTGCCAAAGAGGCCCGCGCCGTGCGGGTCAAGACAGATTACGACACGATGTACGGCTTCACCCCGGATGGGACGCCCGTGGAGTACGAAGAGATCGCGGATTGGACCCATGAGGCGTTCGAGGTTGATCAGAATTACGGCATGACAAGGGCTAAACTGTCTGAAGAAGCTTTTGAAGAAGGCGAGGATCTGGGCGGCACGGATGTGATTTTTCCGCGCGGGTATGCGTCTCTTTTTCCCCTTCTTACAAAAGGCTATGAGATCAAGCTCAACCATGTTGTTGAGGCAATCGAGTGGGGCGCGGATGGTGTATGCTTGTTGATCGATGGCGCGCGACAGGAGTATGTCGCGGTGATGATGAACAGGCGCATTGGTGTGCTGCAAGCGGGATCTGTGCGCTTTGTTCCTCCTCTGCCGAATGACAAACAAGTCGCGATCGGTCGACTGGGACAAGGTTTGCTCAACAAGCTTTATCTGAAGTTTGCCAGTCCGTTTTGGGACGTGGACAAGCCCTGGATCATGTTGACCGGTCCGGAGCCGCGGCCGTTTTCGTCATGGTTCAACTTCACCTATGTGACGGGCGCGCCGGTTCTCTGCGGCTTTCAGGGCGCGGACCAGGCCTGGGACTGGGAAGAAAAATCTGATGTTGAGACGCTGCAAACCGCGCTCGACACACTCGCTGGAATGTATGCAAAGGGAGGCGCCAATGCAGGTGCTTGATTTGTCCGAGATCACCTTGCGCGAGGCCAATGCGGCCCTGCAAAATCCGACAGAAGGCAGCAATGAAACGGCCTGGGAGATCGTGAATGCACGCGGTAGCCATGCGATTGCGGTGGGTCTGGATGCGCCGATTGACGTCCAGGTGCGCGGCTCCACCGGGTATTACTGCGCGGGTATGAACGCACAGGCCACCGTTCGTGTGGATGGCAATGTCGGCCCCGGCGCGGGGGAGAATATGATGAGCGGGGCGCTGATCGTGGAAGGCGACGCCAGCCAGTATGCGGGCGCCACCGGCCATGGCGGTCTTTTGGTGATCAAGGGCAATGCCTCCTCTCGCTGTGGCATCTCCATGAAAGGCATCGACATTGTGGTGCATGGCAATGTGGGCCACATGTCGGCTTTCATGGCGCAGAAAGGGCATCTTGTGATCTGTGGGGATGCGGGCGATGCATTGGGCGACTCGATCTATGAGGCGCAGCTGTTTGTGCGCGGGTCGGTGAAATCGCTGGGCGCGGATTGCGTTGAAAAAGAGATGCGGCCAGAGCATCTGGAAAAGCTGGCGGAATTGCTGAAGGCGGGCGAATGCGACGCCAAACCAGAAGAGTTCAAGCGCTACGGATCGGCGCGCGAGCTCTACAATTTCAACATTGATAACGCTTACTGAGGGGACGTGACAGATGGCCAAAGATGACGCGACACCGCCACAGACTTTACCTAAATATTCCAGCACGTTCTCGCCGGATGTGAATGCTGAAATCCGCCGTGCTGCCGCGACGGGGATCTACGACATTCGCGGCGGTGGCGCCAAGCGCAAGGTGCCCCATTTCGACGATCTGGTGTTCCTCGGTGCCTCCATGAGCCGTTATCCCCTCGAGGGATATCGCGAACGTTGCGACACTAATGTCGTTCTGGGCACTCGGTTTGCGAAAAAGCCGATTGAGCTCAAGATCCCGATCACGATTGCGGGGATGAGCTTTGGTGCGCTGTCTGCCCAAGCCAAGGAAGCGCTTGGCCGTGGTGCGTCAGCGGCTGGCACGTCGACGACCACAGGCGATGGCGGCATGACACCGGAAGAGCGCGGCCAGTCCAAGCACCTTGTCTATCAGTATCTGCCGAGCCGCTACGGCATGAACCCGGTCGATCTGCGCAAGGCAGACGCGATTGAGGTGGTTGTGGGCCAGGGCGCGAAGCCCGGCGGCGGCGGCATGCTGTTGGGGCAGAAGATCTCTGACCGCGTGGCCGAAATGCGTACGCTGCCCAAGGGCATCGACCAACGATCGGCCTGCCGTCACCCGGATTGGACGGGGCCGGATGACTTGGAGATCAAGATCCTTGAGCTTCGCGAAATCACCGGCTGGGAGAAACCCATTTACGTGAAGGTTGGCGCCGCAAGACCTTATTTTGACACGACTTTGGCCGTGAAGGCCGGGGCAGACGTCGTCGTGATCGACGGCATGCAAGGCGGGACAGCCGCCACGCAGGATGTCTTCATTGAACATGTGGGCATCCCGACGCTGGCCTGTATCCGAGAGGCGGTGCAAGCGCTGCAGGATCTCGACATGCACCGCAAGGTGCAGCTGATCGTGTCCGGTGGCATTCGCTCGGGCGCGGATGTGGCGAAAGCGCTGGCCTTGGGCGCGGATGCCGTCAGCATCGGCACGGCGGCCATGATCGCCCTTGGGGACAATGACCCCAAGTGGGAAGCTGAGTACCAAAAGCTGGGCACCACGGCTGGGGCCTATGACGATTGGCACGCGGGCCAGGACCCTGCCGGCATTTCGACCCAGGATCCCGAGCTGTCCAAACGCCTTGACCCGGTCGAGGGCGGACGCAGATTGATCAACTATCTCAAGGTGATGACACTCGAAGCGCAGACGTTGGCGCGGGCTTGTGGTAAGTCTCACGTGCACAATCTGGAGCCTGAAGATCTGGCCGCGCTCACAATGGAAGCGGCGGCGATGGCGAAAGTGCCTCTTGCGGGAACAAGTTGGTATCCGGGCATGTCCGGCGGTGGCATGTAGGCCCGTTACGCTTTGACAAACACGCGGTTCGCTGGAAGGGTCTGGCGAGCCGCTTTTTATTTCTGACCACCAAGACCACTGGGGAGCCCATAAGATGACCACCGACCTTGCTGCCTTCGCCGCCGAAAACGGCGTCAAGTACTTCATGATTTCCTTCACCGATCTTTTCGGTGGGCAGCGGGCAAAGCTGGTACCGGCGCAGGCTATCGCCGATATGCAGGAAGAGGGCGCTGGTTTTGCGGGATTTGCCACATGGCTTGATATGACGCCTGCGCACCCGGATATGCTGGCCGTACCGGATCCATCATCGGTGGTTCAATTGCCCTGGAAGCCGGAGGTGGCCTGGGTCGCGGCCAATCCAGTGATGGAGGGGGAGGATGTGGCGCAAGCGCCGCGCAATGTGCTGCGCAACCTGATCGATGAAGCCGCATCCGAAGGGCTGCACGTCAAAACGGGTGTTGAATGCGAGTATTTTCTGCTGACACCGGATGGATCTGCGCTGTCCGATGAGTTCGATACGGCCGAAAAGCCGTGCTACGACCAACAGGCCGTGATGCGCCGCTACGATGTGGTGCGCGAAATTTGTGATTACATGCTGGACCTCGGCTGGGGCCCGTATCAAAACGACCATGAGGATGCCAACGGTCAGTTTGAGATGAACTGGGATTTCTCCGACGCGCTTGTGACGGCAGATCGGCATTCCTTCTTCAAGTTCATGACCAAATCCGTGGCGGAGCGGCACGGCTTCCGCGCGACCTTCATGCCCAAGCCGGTGGAAGGCCTGACAGGCAACGGATGCCACGCGCATATCTCTGTGTGGGACGCGGCGGGCGATGCGGCCAAGGTCAACATGTTCGCCGATGACAGCATGGATCTGGGCCTGTCGGAGAAGGGGCGCAACTTTCTCGGGGGCATCATGAAGCACGCCTCCGGCATGGCGGCGATCACGAACCCCACGGTCAACAGTTACAAGCGTATCAATGCACCGCGCACCATGTCCGGGGCCACCTGGGCGCCAAACACGGTGACATGGACGTCAAACAACCGCACGCACATGGTCCGCGTGCCGGGACCGGGCCGGTTTGAGCTGCGCCTGGCCGATGGCGCGACCAACCCCTATCTGCTGCAGGCGGTGATCATCGCGGCCGGGCTTGACGGGATCCGCACCGAGGCCGATCCGGGCAAACGCTATGAGATCGACATGTATGCCGAAGGCCACAAGGTGCGCGGCGCGCCGCGGCTGCCGCTCAACATGCTCGATGCGATCCGCGCCTTTGACAAAGACAAGCTTTTGAAATCTGCAATGGGCGATGAATTTTCCGCGGCCTTCATCAAGCTGAAAACCAATGAGTGGAACAGCTTCACCGCGCATTTCACGCAGTGGGAAAAGGACAACACGCTCGATATCTAAGGCTTCCTGCCCAACCGCACGTTTCGGCGGTGATAGTTAAGGCCAGAAGAAACATCGGACGACGCCTGTTGCTTTTTCTGGCCGAATACATCCTGGGGGAGGCCGCAGGCCGGGGGCAAAGCCCCCACACTCACCCGTTGGCTTCGCGGATCTTGTCGGCGGCGTCCTTGTCGTAGCCCACTTCGCTGTCGTCAAACAGCTTGTCGAGCTCTCCAGACAGCGTCATTTCAGTGATGATGTCGCATCCTCCTACGAACTCACCGTTCACATAGAGCTGGGGAATGGTGGGCCAGTCCGAGTAATCCTTGATGCCTTGCCGTACCGCATCGTCCGCAAGAACATTCACGTCCTGATAGTCGACGCCCATGTAGTTCAGTACGCCCGCCACCCGGCTGGAAAAGCCGCATTGTGGCATGGATTTCGTGCCTTTCATAAAGAGCACGACCGAGTTGGCCTTCACGGTCTCATCAATCTGGGTTTTGGCGTCTGTCAGGGGTTCAGTC
>CAKZYL010000212.1 GCA_937884705.1 uncultured Roseovarius sp.
GGGACCTGAAAGGCCCGCGCCATGGCCAAGGGCGTCTGGCCGTCCTTCACACGGATCAAATGGTTGAGCACAGAAAAATGCGGCAGAATCATCCCGTCCGGCAGGCGCTCTTCGAATGCCGAACGGGCTAATTGCGCAATGATCCCGATCTCATTGAAAATTGTGAAGATGGCCGGGACCTTGTCGTCAGGCATTCAAAAGTTTTTCCTCCAGCGACCAACGCGGCGTGCGGGCCGGCGTCTCACCGTAGCCCAGAAGTCCAAGCATTTGAACCGTCTCACCTTCGGGCGCACAGAGCGCGTGAATCTCGGTATATGGTTTGGCAACCTCAGGGTATTCCTGAAGGGCCTGGCTGACCGGTCGCACTGCCAGACCCAACGCCGTGGTGGCGAGGTTGAGCCGGAGCCAATCGCGGCCAACACCTATCTGCTCGGCACGGCTGTTGCCCGGCGTTTTCTGCACAACAAAGGCTGGAGCGTTTAGGATTGCGTCATTTGTGCTGTCAATCACACCCTGTGAGCCGGGATTTTGGGGATCGGCAGCCGCTTCACGTGTGAAGAGCCCTAGAAGCGCCAAGGTTTCCATCATCGGCCCGCCTGCATCGATGCCATCGGGATTGGCGTTGATCTCGGCTTTGCCGATACGGAGCAGATCGATGCTCTCCATATAGGCATCTTGGGTGGACATTTCGATCAGCCAGGCCTCGGATGCGATCTGAGCCAGGCGCGCGACATCCTCTTGCGCAGTAACGATCGCGCCAAAGTCTGACAGTGCGTCAGCGGCCTCAGAGGGCACGGGCTTACTCTCGAACGCATCCTTGTGGCTGCGCCGATTTAAGACATGCGCAAACAGCGCACTGGGCGTTCCAGTTCCGGGCGTAAAAACGCACCGTGCGACAGGGTCGTTGGGCCCTTCGCCTGACGGAAAGAGCACGGTCTCAACACCGTAGGTCATTTGGGCCGCGGCCATCTCCATCAACTCGATGAAACAACCCATACCGATGGTCAATTGTCGGCCAAAGGGGTCAGTCACAGGCAGATCCTTTTCGGGGTCACGGTAGAGCACGACCGTGTCCGCCCCCACCAGTTCGACCAGCCAAGGCTGACGGTTGTGGGGATTGGGGGCCAGAAGCGCATATGACAGCGCATCGCGGCGGATCTCGCCGTAGGTTCCGGCCAAGGTCCAGGGCTCGAGCGCTTTATGTGGGGTGCGTGTTGCGAGAAAACCGGCACCTGCACCAGTCGCGGCCAGGATCGTTCCGCCACCCACGAGGGCCAGCAATTTGCGTCGGGAAAGCGTCATCAGAAACTCCATTAGTTCGATTTCGTATCAATATAGTACGATTTCGGACTAAGCAAGTATTCTGACACATAGACATTCGTTAAGGCCTCGGATACCACGATTTCAAACAGTTACATCTCAAGCGCTGCCCATGCCCGTGATCACCAACATTGAAGATCTCAAGAAGATTTACGCCCGCCGCACGCCGCGGATGTTCTACGACTATACGGAGTCCGGCAGTTGGACAGAGCAAACGTTCCGGGAAAATGTGTCCGATTTTTCGCAGATTTATTTGCGGCAACGGGTTGCTGTGGACATGTCAGGTCGCAGCACAACCAGCCAAATGATCGGCCAGGATGTGGCGATGCCAGTAGGCCTCGCACCGGTCGGTCTCACCGGCATGCAGGCCGCAGACGGCGAAATCAAAGCCGCACAGGCCGCAGAAAAGTTCGGCGTGCCCTACACACTCTCGACCATGTCTATCTGCTCGATTGAGGATGTGGCCGAACATACGACCAAACCGTTCTGGTTTCAGGTCTACACCCTCAAGGATGACGATTTCATGCAGCGCCTCTTTGATCGCGCCAAGGCTGCAAACTGTTCAGCCGTCATGATCACTGTCGACTTGCAGGTCCTGGGCCAGCGCCACAAAGACCTCAAAAATGGGTTGAGCGCGCCGCCAAAGCCCACCCTACGCAACATTGCAAATATGGCGACGAAAGTGCAATGGGGCTTGGGCATGCTGGGCACCAAGCGACGCTTTTTTGGCAATATCGTGGGCCACGCGGAAGGGGTCACCGACCCGACATCGCTCAGCTCATGGACCGCCGAGGCGTTCGACGAGGCGCTGGACTGGGACCGCATTCGCGTCTTTCGCAAAATGTGGGATGGACCACTCATCATCAAGGGCATTATCGATCCACGCGACGCACTGGAGGCTCTGAATGTCGGCGCAGACGCGATCATCGTCTCCAACCACGGAGGGAGACAGCTAGATGGCGCGCTCTCTTCGATCCGGGCGCTGCCTGCGATCGTAGAAGCCGTGGGCGATAAAATAGAAGTGCATCTCGACAGCGGCATTCGCTCTGGTCAGGACGTGCTGAAGGCACTCGCCCTTGGCGCCAAGGGCACCTATATCGGCCGCTCTTTCGTCTATGGCCTGGGCGCAATGGGCGAGGTGGGCGTCACCAAGGCGCTCGAGATCATCCGCAAGGAGCTCGACATCTCAATGGCCTTCTGCGGCCGCACAGATGTCAAAACGCTCGACCGCGATGTCCTGATGGTGCCCGAGGGGTTTACTGGTCGGTGGGAAAGCTAAGTCGCGTCCCAACGAGATGAAGGCCGCGAAGCCTACATCGGGATCCTTTTTAGAACTCTGGAGGACAGGACATGTCTCCTGCTTCACCTTTGTTGAATACTGAAATCCAACTCAACCAAACCACGCGACGCCCGATTGATTTTCCGCCTTTTCAAACCTGCTCATACATCCTATACGGCAGCCTTCACGCGGGGTGACAGCCTTGGAGGCACCCTGCCCTAGTTTGGAGAGAAAACATGGCTGGAGAAATTCCTGATCTTCACGCCCTGGAACGCGCGGGGACAGGCAAGGGCGCCGCTCGTGCAGCACGCCGCGACGGCATGGTTCCGGGGATCGTATTCGGGGGCGACGTGGATCCGTTGCCGATCAACATCCCGTTCAACAAGCTTTTGAAGATGCTGAAGGCTGGACGGTTCAAATCAACGCTGTTTAACCTGAAGGTCGATGGACACGACGATGTGCGTGTGATCTGCCGTGATGTGCAACGCGACGTGGTTAAGGATCTTCCGACGCATCTCGATCTGATGCGCCTGCGCCGTAACACGAAGATTAACCTGTTCATCCCGGTTGAGTTCGTCAACGAAGACGAAGCACCTGGTCTGCGCAAGGGCGGTGTTTTGACCGTTGTGCGCAATGAAATTGAGCTTCTGGTGACGGCTGGCGACATTCCTGAGAAAGTCGAAGTTGACCTCACAGGTCTCGATATCAACGACACTGTCACGATCAGCAACGTGACCTTGCCGCAGGGCGCAAAGCCTGTCATCGACCGCGACTTCATGATTTGCAACGTCTCTGCGCCTTCCGCACTGAAGGCCGACGATGAGGACGAGGGCGAAGAAGAGAGCGTGGACGCAGATAGCGTCCCAACCGCATCGGATGAAGCCGAGGAAACATAAGGTCAAACAGATCGGATAGTTTTTAGGGCGCGAAGGTTTTCTTTGCGCCCTTCGCTTTTTCATACCGGTTGATCAGGCGCAGGCTCGACCTTAAACCGACAACAGACGGAGGACGCCGCCATGCTAATTTTTGCAGGTCTGGGCAATCCTGGCCCGAAATACGCCGGCAACAGGCACAATATCGGTTTCATGGCGGTTGACCGGATCGCAGAAGATCACGGGTTTGAATCCTGGCGCGGAAAGTTCCAGTCATCCATCTCCGAAGGCAGATTGGGCAGTGAAAAGGTGCTTTTGATCAAGCCAGAGACATTCATGAACACGTCCGGACAGCCGATTGGGGAAGCCATGCGCTTTTACAAGCTGGACCCGCAAGATGTGATCGTTTTTCATGATGAGCTTGATCTCGCGCCGGGCAAGTGCCGCGTCAAGCAAGGTGGGGGGCATGCCGGCCACAATGGGCTTCGATCGCTGCACCAACATATCGGGGAGAGCTACGGCAGGGTAAGACTGGGCATCGGCCATCCCGGCCATAAAGATCGCGTGAGCGGCTACGTGCTTTCTGATTTCGCAAAATCGGAACAGGATTGGCTCGACGATCTGCTGCGAGGCATCTCAGACGGCGCCGCGGATCTGGCCGCAGGCCGCAATGACAAGTTTTTGAACGCCGTTTCCCTGCGCACAGCGCCCCCCCGATCATCCAAGAGCACTCCCAAGGCGAGGCCGTCCGAAAGGACGGAAGAGCCTCCCGACAAAGACCTCAATCGCAGCCCTTTGCAAAAGCTCATCGACAAGTTCCGCTAATCTTGCCCCTGACGCTTGGCTCCTGTTAGAACCCTTGAGAAAACAGCAGGAGGCTTCCAATGAATTTCATTGCAATGAATCGATTCAAGGTCAGCGTTGAAGGCGCAGATGACTTCGAGGACATGTGGCGATCCCGTGAAAGCCGTCTCAAAGAAGTCCCGGGCTTCAAGGAATTTCGGTTGCTGAAAGGGTCAGAAGAAGAGGGCATCCGCACGTATTCCAGCCACGTGATTTGGGACAGCAAGGCAGATTTCGAGAACTGGACTCAATCCGAGCACTTTCGCGACGCCCACAAAAAAGTTGGAAAGTCCAAAGGACGCAGCGCGATCATGGGCCCGCCAAAATTCGAAGGGTTTGAGACCATCCTGCAAGAGGACTGATGTATGATCTCTATGGAGCCTTCGACCAATGTTCTCGGTGGTGAATTGGAGCTATGTTCGAACGATCCGCGCACCGGTTTCTTCCGTGACGGCCACTGCAACACATGCGCGGAAGACGGGGGATCTCATACGGTCTGCGCGCTGATGACAGAAGAATTTCTGGCATTCTCCAAATATGTAGGAAATGACTTGAGCACACCCAGACCGGAATTCGGATTTGCAGGTCTCAAGCCGGGCGATCAATGGTGTCTTTGCGCCAGTCGCTTCCTGCAAGCGCATGAAGAGGGTTGCGCGCCCAATGTGCGGCTGGCCGCGACCCATGCACGCGCGCTCGATATCGTTCCTTTGGATGTTTTGGAAGAGCATGCCGCAGATGACATCTCGGATCAGAAATCGCAGAGAGGAGACAGCTGATGGCGACACAAACCTTGCTGTCGGATGCCGATTTATCGCCTGAGGCCCGCGCCGTTTTTGATGATATCCGCAAGACGCGAGGCAGTGACTTCATAAACAACTTCTGGCGCGCATTGGCCCATGACCCGGCCCTTTTGAAGGCCACATGGGAACGGCTCAAACAGGTGATGGGACCAGGCGAAATTGATCCGCTTACGAAAGAAATGATCTATATCGCGGTCTCCGTGGCGAACGCTTGCAGTTATTGCACACATTCCCACACCGCAGCCGCCCGCGCCAAGGGGATGACAGATGCACAGTACAGCGAACTTGTCGCCATCATCGGGATGGCACATCAAACCAATGGTCTGGTGACGGCCTTGCAGGTGCCGACAGATGCAGAATTCCAAGTCTGACCCCTGACCAGTCTTTATTTCGCTATTCCGAACAAAGGTCACATTTCGGCCCTACTGTTTCACAATTGCATTCGTAGCTTTTTCCTACGGCAGGACGCCGGTGAATAAAGACAGATGGAAAATGGAAAAAGCTAATGACCAATCAATTCACCTTTAAAACAACCCGCACGCACCGCCCGTACTATGCGGCAAGTATCCGACGTCGGAACAAAACAC